>JAWKNW010000007.1 GCA_041391505.1 Rhodothermales bacterium | reverse complement strand
GACGCGGCGTCCTCGCCGGCGCGCTCGTAGACCTGGGGCATGCCCACGCCCACCAGCACCAGCGCCATCAAACCCGTACGGCTCGCCACCGTCGTGAAGCTCATCCCCCGCTCCTCGAAAAACGGACTCCAGCCCTTCGCCTCCAGCACGTCCAGCACCACCAGCACCACGTACAGGCCCGCCAGACCGCCCAGCAGCAGCAGCCACTCGCCCGCGCCGCTCGTCCCCGCCTGCTTCATCACGCTCACCCACTCGCTCACCGAGTCGCTGCTCCAGAACGACCACATCAACCCCAGAAACACAAACGTCGACACCGTCTTCAGCGACAGCTTCAGCGCACCGCGCAGCGTCCACCCCTTCTTGCTCAGGCTCTTCCCCTTCTTCGTTCCGCTCACCGACTCCCACACCGAGTTGATCGCCACCAGCACGCCCAGAACGCCCCAGTACACCCCGTCCACCGTCGTCAGCGGAAAGTCTCCCTGAAGCCAGAACCACTGGTACGAGTGCAGCAGCCACGTGCACGCGAACACCACCACCGTCGAAAACACCAGCGCCGGGATGTTGCCCCAGTTCCTCACCCGCATGTACACCGGGTAGAAGAACAGCTTCATCATGAAGTCCTTCCAGTAGATGTTGATCCGGCGCCAGTAGTCGTTGAAGCTCGAGGCCAGAAAGTAGCGCTTGTGCGTCTCCGGAAGGTTGAAGCCGAAGAGGCACATCAGCCCCACGATCAGGTGGAACAGACCCGAAACACGCAGATACAGCAGGTACGCGCTCACGATGAAGAGCACCACGCCCCCCAGACCCTGGATGTCTTCCACCGCCGGCGTGAAGTAGTAGTACACCACCCGGTACATCAGCAGGTGGATCACGCCACGGAGCATCCACAACACCCCCTTCTGGTAGATCTCGTACGCGTCACGGTCGTAGTACGTCCGCCGGAACGTGATGTAGTCCACGATCGGGTAGAAGGGAAACACGATGTTCGGAAGCTGGAAAAAGTAGCTCAGCCGCTCGAAGAGCGTCGCCGGCTTCTTCTCGTTGCGCATGTCGTAGAGGTAGAGCGCCATACGGAACATGAACATCGAGCCCAGGATCGGCAGGATCGCCGTCGACCACGACGTCGTGTAGTAGCCCGCCATCATCACCGTCAGCCCCGCGCCGGCCACCACGATCAGCGCGATGCGCGCCCGGTAGTCGATCGGGAGGTGCGCCAGGAGGATCAGGCCCAGCGACAGGCCGATCAGCCACACCGCGTTGACGAGCCCGAAAACAAGGTAGATGCCGGTCAGCGTCAGCCCGAAAAAGAACGGCAGCCGGGCATTGACCGGCAGCCAGGCGTGAATGACAAAACCGGTGAAAACGAGCCCCAGGATGCGCGTGAAGCCGCTCTGCTCCTCGATCTTAAACTGATAGATGGCGAACAGCACCAGTGCCAGCTGCGCCACGACGGCGGCAAAACGGCCCAGGGTAGCGACATTGATCCGGACGGGGAGCGCGGGAGACGAGGCCGGGCGTGCGGCGGTGATACCGCCCATGCTGTCGACGACCGCTTTGGCAAATTTGAGCATAAAAATCGCGGGGTTAAACCGACTTGAGGCAACCAAAAAAAACAGGCCTCACCTTCGCGCATCGGACACGCGGAATGTGGATCTTCTGGCAGGGAAAAAGACAGGCACGGCCGGACAACAGGCCCGCCACACACGAAAAGCGACGCGGCGTGAGGCGTGCACAAAGGTACAACAGCGCCCAGGCGAGCCGGTATTTCGTTGGATCATTACGAAAGCGGGCTTTGGCGCATGCGCCGTACACCTTTGACCAACCGCCCGAAGAGCGGATGCGCGTCCGTGCTGGTCTTCAGTACGGGCAATCATGCCGCCGACGCAGGATTTCAGAAACCATGCACAATTAGCAAGGTTTTGAAACCAAATAGCGACAATTTGTGGAGAGAAGTTCATGCCAACCTCAACGAGCCGTACGAACATCCAGGCTATCGCGGAGCTGATCGAACGCTGGATAACGCCCCACCTGGATGAGAAGGGAAGCGCCTGGCTGCTGGGTAAAAAACGCGATCTTGCCGCCGGCGCTGCCGACTGGGTTTTCTTTTCTTCGTTCAGTGCCGTCCCGCGCTATATCGGCAAAGCGGAGCTCCAGCTAAATGCCGGCGACCTGGAAAATGCCCGAAACGTCCGCCCCAACTGGACGCCGACCGGCTGGAGCATCGACCAGGCCGGACGCACCCTGCTCATCCTCGCCAACCCGTCCGACGACGCCGAGGCCTTCGTGGCGCGCCTCGAGGCGGTCTTCAACGCGGCCGACGTCGGCGAAAGCGTGACGCTCTACCAGGCCCTTCCGCTCCTTCCGCACCCCGAACGGTTCAGCGCCCGCGGCGCGGAAGGTCTCCGAAGCAACATGACGTCCGTCTTCAACGCCGTCTCGCTCGACAATCCGTTCCCCTCGGAACAGTTCGACGAAAACACCTGGAATCAGATGGTGCTCAAATGCTGCTTCGTGGGCAGCCCGCTGCACCGCATCGTGGGCCTGGAACACCGCGCCAACGCAACCCTGAGCCAGATGCTGGTCGACTACGCCCACGAGCGCTGGGCCGCCTCCCGGTCGCTCACCCCCGAGCTCTGGCGCCCCGTGGCGCCCTACGCCTCGCCGGCGATGCTGAGCGACCTGCAGCGCGTCTTCACCGACCCGGACCCCACCCAGCAGGAAGCCGGCGCCCTCGCGCTGGCCTCCTCGCCGCTCAAGGAGGCCCATGCCCTGCTCGCCACCCGGCCCGACCTGAAATCCCGCATCGACAGCGGCTCCCTGACGTGGACCACCCACGCCCGCGACCGGATGCCGACCTGGCAACCCTGACCGCCCGGTATCCCGCACCCTGCGATCTATCCACATACCCCGCGCACCGATCAACGCCATGTCTACCGATAATCAGATCTTCCTCGACCCCCACATCCACGCGGTGTCCCGCACGACGGACGACTACGAGGCCATGCGCGCCGCCGGCATCGTGGCGATCATCGAGCCGGCGTTCTGGCTCGGCCAGCCCCGCACCAGCGCCGCCTCGTTCCAGGACTACTTCAGCATGCTGGTGGGCTGGGAACGATTCCGCGCCGCCCAGTTCGGCATCCGCCATTATTGCGCCATCGGTCTCAACGCGAAGGAGGCCAACAACGTCCGCCTCGCCGACGAGGTGATGGAGATCCTGCCGCTCTACGCCTGCAAGGAAGGCGTCGTGGCCATCGGCGAGATCGGCTACGACGACATGTCGGATGCCGAGGACACCTACTTCCGCAAACAGCTCGACCTGGCGCGCGACCTCGACATGCTGGTGATGATCCACACCCCCCATCGCAACAAGAAGGTCGGCACGAGCCGGAGCATGGACCGCTGCATCGAGCATGGGCTGGAGCCGTCCCGCGTCGTCATCGACCACAACAACGAAGAAACGGTTCGGGAAGTCCTGGACCGCGGCTTCTGGGCCGCGTTCACGCTCTACCCGCAAACCAAGATGGGCAACGAGCGGATGGTCGAGATCGTCAAGAAATACGGCACCGAGCGCATCTTCGTGGACAGCTCCGCGGACTGGGGCAAGAGCGATCCGCTTGCCGTCCCCAAAACGGCCAACCTGATGGGGATGCGCGGCATCCCGGCGGCCGACATTCGCAAGGTGTGCTACGAAAACGCCCTCGCAGCCTACGGGCAAAGCGGCCAGATCAAGGAATCGGACTGGCTCAACCCGCCGGCCATCGACCAGCGCCAGCTCCACTACGGCAACAGCGTCCTCCGCGGCGGCCAGTCGCCCACCATCGAGCAGGTCGCCGCCGCCAAGGAAAGCCTGATTATTAAGTAGTTGATTAGCGATTAGCGATCAAGGATTTCCGATTGACGCGTTTTGTAGCATGGTTGTGCTGCGCTCATGTTCTTGTATCGCCAATCCGTGTTCGCCAATCCGTGTTCGCTAATCGCTAATCCGTGATCGCTAATCCCTAATCCCTTGATACGCCCCCTCCTCCAGCTGGCCCGTCCTGCCAATATCGTGACGGCCTGGGCCGATGTCGTCGCCGGCTATGCCGTAGCGGGGGGCCTCGCCTCCTTGCCGCTCCAGGGCGAGGTGCTCGGCTGGCTTCTGCTCGCCACGACCGGTTTGTACGGCGGCGGCGTCGCCTTCAACGACGTCTTCGACGCCGAACTCGACGCCCGCGAGCGGCCGGAGCGGCCGATTCCATCCGGACGCATCTCGCGGCGTTCCGCCGCGACCTTCGCCGGCATCCTCCTGCTGGGAGGCGTCGCCTCGGCCTTTGTCGTCTCGGCCATCGCGGGAGCGCTCGCGATCGCCATCGCGGCCGGCGCGCTCGTCTACGATGCCTTCGGGAAGCACCGTCCGCTGCTGGGACCGATCAACATGGGCCTCTGCCGGGGCGGCAACCTGCTCCTGGGCATGGGCGCCGTGCCGATCCTCATCCTCGAACACTGGCCGCTCGCGCTGCTGCCCGTCCTGTATATTTCGGCGATCACCGCGATCAGCCGCGGCGAAGTCGAAGGCGGCTCGTCGAAGATCGGCTACCTGGCGGTGGGGCTGGTCGTGGCCGTGATCGCCGCTCTCGGCGCCATGGCCATGGAAGCCATCGCCACCTACCCGATCAGCGGGATGTTTCCCTTCCTGTTTACGGCCGTCGTGCTGCCCCCGTTTATTCGCGCCGCCCGTGAACCAAGCGCCGACATGATCCGCCGCGCTGTCCGCATCGGCGTGCTGGGCCTCATTCCCCTGAACGCGTCAATCGCCGCCCTGCACGCCGGCCCTGCCGCCGCGCTGATCGTGCTCGCCCTGCTGCCGCTTTCGATGCTGCTGGCCCGTGTCTTCGCGGTCACCTGATCGAACAAACGGCCTGATACGGAATTATAGGATGGCGTGCGACGCACCGATACCACAGGCGCACCTGCACGGCTCAAACAGCACGAGCTACCCACCTCGTTCAGCCTGATCCGCCAATGAAACGACGGTAGGTCATACCCCGGCCCGTGTCGCTCACGTAGTCCCCCTTTTGTACTCGATGGAACCGATCAGCCAGCAGTTCGCTGTCACGTACCGTTATGAAGTCGCCTTCACCCGTGGCCTGTTCAAACCCTCAAACCCCCTTCTCGCGGACACCGTCCGCGCCGGCGCCGAGGAAGGGCCGCGGCGGGTCCTTCTGGTGGTCGATGCCGGCGTCCTGGGCCATCGCCCGGGTCTGATTCGCGAGATCGAGGCCTACGCCGCCGCCCATGCGGAGGTGATGAAGCTCGCCGGCGACGCCATCGTGGTCCCCGGAGGCGAGGCGTCGAAAAATGACCCTTCCCACACCGAGCGAATCCAGCGGGCCATCGCGGAACGCGCCATCTGCCGGCACTCGTTCGTCGCCATCGTGGGCGGCGGGGCCGTGCTGGATATGGCCGGCTACGCGGCCTCCACGGCGCACCGCGGCATCCGCCATCTCCGCATCCCCACGACCGTGCTCGCGCAGGACGACTCGGCCATCGGGGTGAAAAACGGCATCAATGCCTTTGCGTCGAAGAACTTCCTGGGCACCTTCAACCCGCCCTGGGCCGTCCTGAACGACCTCGACTTCCTCGACTCCCTCGACGATCGCGACTGGCGATCCGGCATCGCCGAGGCCGTCAAGGTGGCGCTCATCAAGGATCCGGACTTCTTCGCCTTTATCGAGCGGGAAGCCGGCTCGCTCGCCCCGCCCCGGCGGGATCGCGACGCCATGGCGCACCTCGTCCACCGCTGCGCCCAGCTCCACGCGACGCACATCGCCACCAGCGGAGACCCCTTCGAAAAGGGCTCCTCGCGGCCGCTCGACTTCGGGCACTGGCCGGCGCATCGGCTTGAAGCCCTCACCGACTTCGAGGTGCGACACGGCGAGGCCGTGGCGATCGGCATCGCGCTCGACTGCCTCTACGCCAACCAGGCCGGCATGCTCGACGACGCGTCCATGGAGCGGGTCCTGGCGGTCTTCGTCCGCCTCGGCTTCACGCTGTTCCACCCCGTCATGGCGGAGCATCTCGACGACCCGAACCATCCCCGATCCCTGTTCAGAGGCCTCTCCGAATTCCGGGAGCATCTGGGCGGACAATTGACGATCTTGCTTCTCGAAGGCATCGGCAAAACGCGCGACGTACACGAGGTCGACCTCGACCAATACCGGGAGGCCATCGGGCTTCTGGAAGAACGGTTCAGCGTGCGGACCCTGCCTGTCTGATCGCGAACCCAGACTGGACCCATGCGCGCAGGACCCGACTCGTATTTCCATCTCTCCTATTGCAGTAACATCCATCCCGGCGAAACCTGGGAAGCGGTCGACGAAACGCTGCGGCGCTACGTGCCGGCCCTCAAGCGATCCCTCGCCCCGACGGCGCCTTTCGGGATCGGGCTACGCCTCTCGGATCAGGCCTCCCGCTCACTCATCGAGCCGGCGGCCCTGATGGCGTTTTATGACTGGCTGCGCGCGGAAAACCTGTACGTCTTCACGATGAACGGCTTCCCGTACGGAGGTTTTCATCGCCAGGTCGTGAAGGATACGGTCTACATGCCCGACTGGCGAACCCGGGAGCGCGTCGATTACACGGTACGCCTCGGGCACATCCTGGCCGGCATCCTGCCGCAGGGTGTCGAAGGCGGCATCTCCACCTCGCCGCTGTCCTACAAGCACTGGCTGGCCGACGCCGCCACCGTCGAGGAGACTTACCGCGTCGCCACGCGCCACATGGCCGATGCCGCCTATGCGATGGCGGAGATCGCGGCGCGCTCGGGACGCACCATCCACATCGACATCGAACCCGAACCCGACTGTCTGATCGAGAATACCGCCGAAACGGTCGCGTTTTTTACGGACTGGCTTTGGACCGAGGGCGTGGCGCATCTCGGGCGGACGCACGGGTTGACGGCGCCGGCCGCCGAGGCCCTGCTGCGGCATCACGTCCGCGTGTGCTACGACACGTGCCATTTCGCGGTCGAGTTCGAAGCGCCGGAGGCATCGCTGCAGGCCTTCGTGGATCACGGGATCGGCATTGGGAAGATTCAGGTGAGCGCGGCCATCCGCGTCGATCTGCCGGCGGAGACGGCCGCCCGCGCCGCACTGGCCGAACACCTCGGCCCGTACGCGGAGTCGACCTACCTGCATCAGGTCATCGAACGGCGCGCAGACGGCAGCCTCCATCATTATCCCGACCTCGATGCCGCGCTGCCCCACATCCAGCAGCCGGACGCGCGCGAATGGCGGATCCATTTTCATGTGCCGCTCTTCGTCGACCGCTTCGGGCCGCTGGCCTCGACACGCGACAACATCGCGCCGACCCTCGATTTTGTCGCCGCGCGACAGCTGTGCGATCACCTGGAGGTGGAGACGTACACCTGGGAAGTGCTGCCGGCCGAACTGAAAGTCGACCTCGGCGCCTCCATCCAGCGCGAACTCGCGTGGACCCTCGGGGCCATCACCCCTTAACGAGATCCTCCGCCATGCATCGCACCGCCGTCCTGAACGTCGTCGGACTCACGCCCTCCCTGCTGGGTGCGGACACGCCCTTCCTTACGCGCTGGGCCGGCGCGGGAGTCCAGGCCTCCATCGAGCCGGTGCTGCCGGCGGTGACCTGCTCCGTGCAGTCGACCTACCTCACTGGCGTCATGCCGTCGGACCACGGGATCGTCGCCAACGGCTGGTATTTCCGGGACGAATGCGAGATCAAGTTCTGGCGCCAGTCCAACCGGCTCGTACAGGCGCCGAAACTCTGGGAAACGGCGCGCCGGCTTAACCCGT
Source organism: Rhodothermales bacterium (assembly GCA_041391505.1). Taxonomy (NCBI): domain Bacteria; kingdom Pseudomonadati; phylum Rhodothermota; class Rhodothermia; order Rhodothermales; species Rhodothermales bacterium. Next base: position 216,357 of record JAWKNW010000007.1, on the reverse strand, counting down.
CGTTCACCTGCGCCAACCTGTTCTGGTGGTACAACATGTACTCGACGGTCGATTACGCCGTCACGCCGCGCCCGATGTACCCCGCCACGGGGCTCAAGCTGCCGGACGTGCACACGCACCCCGCCGGCCTGCGCGACAGCCTCCAGCAGCAACTGGGCACGTTCCCCCTGTTCGAGTTCTGGGGTCCTGCCGCCGGCATCCGCTCCAGCGCATGGATCGCGCAGTCGGCCATGGAGATCGAAAAGCGGCATCAGCCCACGCTCTCGCTGGTCTATCTGCCGCACCTGGATTACGGACTCCAGCGGCTCGGCCCGTCCGACCCCGCCATGGCGAAGGACCTGCGCGACATCGATGCGCTCTGCGAGGAGCTGATCGGGTTTTACGAGCAGCGGGGCGTCCGCGTCGTCGTCCTCTCCGAATACGGCATCCACGACGTCGAGCACCCCATCCATCTGAACCGGCTGTTCCGGAAGCAGGAGTGGCTCGTCGTGCGCGACGAACTGGGGCATGAGTTGCTCGATGCCGGCGCGAGCCAGGTCTTCGCCGTCGCCGACCACCAGCTGGCGCACGTCTATGTCAACAATCCGGACCTGCTGGCGAACGTACGCACCCTCCTCGAAGCCGTCCCCGGCGTGGCCCAGGTGCTCGACGAGGAAGGAAAGCGCGCGCACGGCCTGCTGCACGAACGCGCCGGCGAACTCGTCGCCATCGCCGAGCCGGATGCCTGGTTCACCTACTACTACTGGCTGGACGACGACCGGGCCCCCGACTTCGGACGAACCGTCGACATCCACCGCAAACCCGGCTACGATCCCGTAGAACTCCTGTTCGACCCGGCCCTGCGCTTCCCGAAGCTCCGCGCCGGCCGGCGCCTCGCCCAGAAAAAACTCGGCTTCCGCTATCTGATGGACGTCATCGGCCTCGACGCCTCCATCGTCCGCGGCTCACACGGCCACATCCCCGCCGGCACCGCCGAACGCCCCCTTCTCCTCACCCCCCATGCCGACCTCCTCCCCGGCAACTCCCTGCACCCGACCGACGTTCACGACATACTCCTGGCCCACCTAGGGCTGGAACGATGAATCGGTCATCGGTCATCGGTCATCGGTCATCGGTCATCGGTCATCGGTCATCGGTCATCGGTCATCGGTCATCGGTCATCGGTCATCGGTCATCGGTCATCGGTCATCGGTCATCGGTCATCGGTCATCGGTCGAACGCGTCGCTCCAGGCAGGTTCCCAATGACCAGTGCCCAGTGACTGCGCCCGAAGGGCGCTCATGACACGGCCTCCGGCCGTTCATCCCAGTGACTGCGCCCGCAGGGCGCAATGACACACCCGAAGGGTGTACTGACCGCGCCCGAAGGGCGCTCCCAACCCGCCTCCAGCCGTTCATCCCATGCCTGAATCGCCCGAAAACGTCACCCGGCTCCTCAACGAGTGGCAGGCCGGCAAGGCCGGCGCCGCCGACGCGCTGTTCCAGCAGGTTTATCAGGAACTCCGACGCATGGCGCGGGGCTATATCGCCCGCGAACGGCAGGATCACACCCTGACCCCGACAGGGCTCGTCAACCAGGCCTGCCTTCGCATGCTCGACGACGAACACGTCGACGCCCAGAACCGCGCGCATTTCTTCGCGATCGTGGCCACGAAGATGCGGCACTATCTGGTGGATTATGCCCGCCGGCGCAACGCCGTGAAGCGCAATCGCGGCGCCGAGCATGAACGGTTCGACGACGACCTCTACCAGCTGACTCCGGAGCGCGTCGACGAAATCCTGGCGCTCGACGAGGCCCTCGAGCGGCTCGCCCGGGAAGAACCCCTGCAAAGCCAGATCGTCGAGATGCGCTACTTCGGGGGATACACCCAGGAGGAAATCGCCGAGATGCTGGGCATCTCGCTCAAGAAGGTGCGAAACGAGTGGTACATGGCCCGCGAATGGCTCAAGGAAGTGCTGCTCTCGGAATGACGGCCGCCTTACGCCGGCATCGAGACATCGGCGACGCCGTGGTACACCGGCAACGAGAACCAGAAGCGCGCGCCCTTGCCGGCGACGCTGACCACGCCGATCTGGCCTCCCATCCGCTCCACGAGCTCCCGCGCGACGTACAGCCCGAGTCCGCTCGAGTGCTCGCCGCCCGTCGGCCGGGCCGAAAGACGCGCCATCTTGCCGAAAACGCGCTGGTGGTCCTCTTCCGTCAATCCCGGCCCCTCATCCTGAATCGACAACTCCCACCGGCCGTTCTCTCCCACTGAATGCGATAAATCGACACGCACGGTCGTGTCAGGCGGACTGTACTTGACCGCGTTCGACAACAGGTTGTCGATGACACGCATCAGGGCCGAACGGTCCCCCCGGACGGCCGCCGGCTCGTCCGGCCGCGCGTAGATCACCTTGATATTCTTCGCCTTGGCCTGGCGCTCGTTCGTCCGCACGGATCCGAACGCGAGCCGGCCGAGGTCGCAGACCTCGTAGCGCAACTCGATCGATTCGCCCTGACGATGCCGATCCAGCAGATCCGTGATGATCCCCAGCATCCGTTCGGCTTCCTCGTGGATCAGCTTGGCGTTTTCGTGGATGTCCGCCAGATCCTCCCGATCCTCGGTATCCTCGACGATCATTTCGGACAGACCGATGATGCCGCCGAGCGGGTTTTTCAAGTCGTGCGAGGTGATGCTCAGGATCTCCTGATTGCGGTCGAGCGCCTCCTTCAGTTCGCTGGCGCGGGCATCGCGCTCCTGGAGCGCCATCTTGAGGTCGCCATTCGCTTCGATCAGCTCGCCGGCGCGGGCCACCAGCTGCCGGCTCTTCTGCAGGCTGTCCAGCTGGACGGCGACGAACGACGCGATGTGAAGCAGCGCCAGTTCGTCTTCCTCGGTAAACGACTCCGCGGTCGCCCGCCCCAGATTGATCGTGCCGATCACGCGGGTATCCGCGATCATCGGCACCACGATCGTGGGGACGCCCCCGGACTCGTACAGCGTGCGCCCGCCGAAATCTTCCGCCCGCTGACCGTTGTTGATGCGGAAGACCTGGCGCTCGGTCATGCACCGGCGCAGCAATGTGCCTTCCAACGCGACGGTTTCAAAGCGAAACCCGCTCTCGTCCCCGTTTTCGACGGCATAAAGCTCGGCGACATCGAGGTCGTCCGAGGCCAGTGCCATGCTGAGGCGAGAACAGTCGTACAGCTTCCTGATGCTCCCGCCGACCGCCTGGAAGATGGCGGCATACGTTTTGGCCGACCTCAGGTCGCGGGTCATCTCGTTGATCACGCGCTGCTGCCGCTCGAGCTTCGCCGTGACAGCCAACGACTCGCGAACCTGTTCGAAAAGCCGGCGGTCCTCGATATGCGCGGCGAGAAGCGTTGCGATGTGCACGATCAACGCCTCGTCGTCCGGATGAATGCTGAACGCTTCCTTGCGCATCGCGTTCAGGGTACCGATGACGAAGTCGCCCGTTTGCAGCGGGGTCGTAAAAAACGCCTTCCCGAGCGAGTTAAGCATTTTCTGGTCGGCATAGTCGCTCGCGGTAGCATCCTGAACGGTGACCAGCCGTTTCTCGCGCAAGGCCGTACCGATGGCGGTACCTTCGATGGGAATTTTTCCACCGCGTGGAATCGCGCCCTCGTTGCCATCCAGCGCCACGATACGGAAGAATGCCCCGGAATCATCCAGCAGCGCAACGCTGCATCGGTCGGCATCCAGAATCCGCGAGACGTAGCGGGCCGCGATATGAAAGACGTCGGTTTCGGAGCGCGCGAGGCTGGACTCCTCGATCAGCTGACCGAGCAGGCTCATCCGGTAGGCGTAGGCACGCGCCCGGCGGATTTCAGCGATAAGCTCTTCGCGATTGAGTCGCTCGTATTCCACAGGTGCTACAAACAAACGAATCGAGGTGCGTTCGGGGTATCATCCATGGAATCGGCCGGAGTGTATAAAAAATAAGCCGCTTTCGGGCTATTCTGGCACACCGACCGTTTCCCTGAACTGCCGCGCAGCCAGTTCGCGATACATGCCTCCCACCGCAAAAAGAGACTCGTGCGTTCCTTCCTGCACGATGAGTCCCTGATCGAGCACGAGGATGCGGTCCGCATCCTGCACGGTCGAAAGCCGGTGTGCGATGATCAGCGTCGTGCGGTCCTTCATGAGATGGTCGAGCGCCTCCTGGACGAGGGCCTCGGACGTCGAATCGAGGGAAGAGGTAGCCTCGTCGAGCAGCAGGATCCGGGCGTCGCGCAGGATGGCCCGCGCGATGGCGATACGCTGTTTCTGACCGCCGCTGAGCTTGGTGCCGCGTTCGCCCACCACGGTGTCGTATCCCTCGGGGAGCCGGTCGATGAACTCCTGCGCGTTGGCGGCGCGCGCCGCGGCCTCGATGTCCGCCATGCCGGCATCGAGCCGGCCGTACCGGATGTTCTCGCGCACCGACGCATTGAAGAGGTGCACGTCCTGCGACACCACCGCGATCTGTTCGCGAAGCGAGGCCAGCGTCACGTCGCGCAGATCGTGCCCATCCACCAGGATGCGGCCGGCGTCCGGATCGTAGAACCGCGGGATGAGGTTGAGCAGCGTCGTTTTGCCGGCGCCGCTGGGACCCACCAGCGCCACCTTCTCGCCCGGCCGGATCAGGCGATCGATCCCGCTCAACACCGGATGGCCGTCCTGATAGCTGAAATCCACCCCCTCGAACCGCACCTCGCCGCGCACGGCCGGCAACGGCTGCGCTCCCGGCGCGTCCGTCGTCTCGGGCTGCGTGTCGAGCAGTTCGAACAGCCGCTCGGAGGCGCCGGCGGCGTTGTTGAACGTAGTATACAGCTGCGACATCCCGCCCACGGTCCGCGCGATGTTGAAGGCGTAAAAGACGAAGGCGACGAGCCCCCCGGAGGTCAGCCGGCCGTTCAACACCGATACGCCGCCGTACCAGAACAGACCGATCAGCGCCAGCATGAAAAGCAGTCCGACCGCCGACCAGAACACGTTGGTGATGACGACTTTCCGGATCGCGGTCTTGAAGAGCACGTCCACCGATCCGTTGTAGCGCTCCTCTTCGTACGGCTCGCGTGCAAACGCCTTCACCACCCGCACCGCCGAAAGCGATTCCTCGGCGACGGCCGTCGAATCCGCCAGCCGATCCTGGACGTCCCGCGCGAGAGCGCGGATCTTCGCCCCGAAATACCGCGCCAGCAGCATCACGGGTGGCACCGTCAGGAAGATGAAAAGGCTCATCTGCCAGTCCAGCACCACCATCAGCACCGCCGACCCGAGAAGCATCATGCTCTGCCGGACGGCGTCGACAAACGAAGACGTCACCGCCGTGCGGATCGTGCCTACGTCGTTGGTCAGTCGCGACGTGAGGTCGCCCGTGCGCTGGTTCGAAAAGAAGCGCAGGTCGAGCATCAGCAGATGCGCGTACAGGCGCTTGCGCAGATCGGTTACCAGCCGCTCGCCCGTCCATTCAAGCAGGTAAAAGCCGGCGAACCCGATGCCGGACTGCACCACGAACAGCAGCATGAGCCCCAGCGTCATGCGGTTCAGCAACGTGCGGTCCGCCTGCTCGAATACGGCGTCCACCATCGTGCGCATCCCGAGCGGAAGCAGCAGCCACACGCCGGCGGATACCAGCGTCAGGACGAGCGCCGTAATCAGCTTGCCCCGGTAGGGTCGGCTCAGGCTGAATATCCGGCCCAGCGCCTCGAACAGCTTCTTGGGAGGACGCTTGGGTTCGGGCGGCGACGCATAGCCTTGTTTCATGTACGCATTCCTGACGGGGCAGGGAAGGGATTCAACAATAAAAAGGTCCTTACCTCCATGATCGATCCTCCGTTCCTCGAAAGATTTCCCGGGTGCAGGCCCGGCCAATGCGGCACGCCTTTCGCGGCGCTCCGGAAGAGACGGAACAAACTGTTTCGCCGGCCATACTGCGCCCCATGATCTGTCTGACGCCCGTGCAACAGGCCCGGAGCGTCGCGTGGTGTCGCTCCCTTTTTTTCCCGCTGCTCCCGTTCCATCGCGCTGTACCTGTACGTGAAACTGCCATGAACGTCCGTATTTCGTTCCCTGCCGTTTCGGCCGCACGCCCCACTCCCTACCCGGCGGTGGCCGCCCTCGACGACCTCGAGGACGACGATTATTTTTCCGAAGAAGACCTCAAGGAGCCGGAGTTCGAGGACGACGATTTCTTCGACGACGACGACCTTGAAGACGATTACTTCGACGATGAGGACCTCGAAGACGACGACTTCGAGGACGACGACGACGATGCGTTGTTCGACGACGATGACGACTACTTCGACGAAGAGGATCTGAAAGAGGAAGAGTACGAGGACGACGACGATTATTTCGACGACGACGACGATTGATCAGATGCGGAGCATGGGGCGCACCCGCATCAGGTGCCGGCGAAACGACTCGAACCCCACCTTCTCGATCGCCTCGCCCCAGGGCATCCAGGCGACCCGCTCGATGCCTTCCTCGGCCTGGGGGACAAAGGTCTCCTGCTGCGTCGTCATCTGATACCAGTACGTCGTCTTGACGCTGTATTTCTCGCTCCGCGGATAGCCGTGGTACGTGGCGCCCAATTCCTGCACCACCTCGAGATCGAGAATGCCCACTTCTTCCCGCACCTCCCGCACGGCGCACTGGGCGATCGTTTCTCCGGGGTCCATCTTCCCTTTCGGGATATCCCACAACCCCCGGCGATAGATCATGATCAGCTCGGGCTCGCCGCCCGTCGGGCGGACCACAAAACCGCCGGCGGCCAGCACGGGCTTCGGGGGCAGGTACGGCTCCAGATTGCGGATCGCCGCGGCGGGGATAAAATTCGACTCCATGGCGCCCTGGTTCGGAAAGCCCTCGGCGCGCTTCGTCAATGCATAGGCATCGATCACCACGATGCGCTCTCCGCACGTCGCGACCGCTTCGTCCAGGCTGGAGAGCAGGTTCACGGGGCCGGCGATACCGTGACGCGCGATGTGCGGAAGATCGTCGGCGCGTGCGCAATAAAAGAATAGCATGAAGGTACCGGGTAACGCCTTCTGGAAGCGGTAGGGATAGTAAGGGCGTTTGCAATCTAGCTCATTTCGTCAGTATTGTAAAACCCGTTCCGGTCTCCTTCTACCGCCCCGCTCAATCGTTTCGGAAGTCCTATGCTCGTTCCACGTTTCTGGAGGATGATCGTCCTCCTGCTGCTGTTTTTCACGCCGGCCGCCGGGCTGTTCGCGCAATCGACGACCTACCGCGTCGCGCTCGAACCGGAGTCCTTCACGCTCAGCGTCGGCGACTCGATACAGGTGCGCGCCACGCTGATCGGGCCGGACGGCCAGGCCGTGGCCGATGCGTCCGTGCGCGTCTTCTCGCAGAACCGCAGCGCCGTTTTTGTGGATCGGGACGGGATGCTCACCGCCTACAAAGCCGGCGAGCACACGCTGCTCGCGCGGTCCGTGACGCCCGCCGGCGACCGGATCGTCGCCAGCTTCCCCATCCGCATCGCGCCGCCGCCCCTTGCCCGGATTGCGTTCGACGGCCTCGGCAACGCGGTCTACGCCGGCACCCGCCAGCCCTTCACCGCCACAGCGTTCGACCTGAACGGCGACCCGCAAAACGCCCCCTTCGAATTCACCAGCAGCGATCCGTCGGTGGCGTACGTCGACGCGGCGGGAATGCTCGTCGCGGCAAAACCCGGTCGCATGACGCTGATCGCGGAGGCCGGCGAGGTCCGCGGCGAACACGCCATCACCGTGCGCCCCAACCCCACGACAGCCATCCGCATCGATAGCGAGCGGGGGCAGGCGCGCACCGGCGACGTCGTCCGGTTCTCGGCATACGCGGTGGACGTCAGCGGACGCGCGCTCGAGGATGCGCCGATCCAGTTCGCCCTCCAGGCCATGCCGGCGGACGATCTCGGGCCCGGCGCCACCGGCCAGATCGATCAGGAAGGCTATTTCGTCGCCGAACAGCCGGGCCTCTACACCATCGTGGCGTCGTCCGGCAAACACGCCGAGGTGGCCTCCATCATGATCCATCCCCGCGAGGTGGCCGGCGAAATCGAATTTGTCGGACAGGGCCTCGTCGGCAACGTGCATACGTCCGATCTCTGGGTCTGGGAAGGAGTCGACGGGCGCGACTATGCCGTCACCGGAACGTGGGGCGGCAACGGCGAGGCGTATTTCTGGGACGTGACCGATCCGGCATCCCCCGTGGGCATCGATACCGTGACGGTCGACGCCCGGACGGTCAACGACGTGAAGGTGTCGGAAGACGGCCGCGTCTGCGTCATCACCCGCGAAGGCGCCTCCAACCGGCGCAACGGGCTGGTCATCCTCGATTGCTCGAACCCGCATGACGTCCGCATCCTCTCGCAGTTCGACGACGAGCTCACCGGCGGCGTCCACAACACGTTCATCTACCGCGATCACATCTTCGCGGTCAACAACGGCCGGCGCTACGACATCATCAACATCGAGGACCCGGCCAACCCGCGCCGGGTAGGCCGCTTCGAACTCGACACCCCCTGGCGCGCCGTGCACGACGTGTGGGTGGTGGATGGCATCGCCTACTCGTCCAACTGGGCCGACGGGGTGGTGATGGTGGATGTGGGCAACGGCATCGCCGGCGGCACGCCGGCGCATCCCGTGCAGATCGCCTCCTATGCCTACCCCAGCGGCTGGAACCACGCCGCCTTCCCCTACCGCAGCACGTCGACCGGCAAGTTCTACATCGTCGCCGGCGACGAGTCGTTTCCGGATGGGCTGAGCGTGACCGGCAAACCCTCGCGCGCCGCCGGATGGATCCATTTCATCGACTTCACCGATCCCCGGCAGCCAAAGGAAGTGGCCCGGTACCAGGTGCCCGAAGCCGGCACGCATAATTTCTGGATCCAGGGCGACTCGCTTTATGTGGCGTACTACAACGGCGGGCTGCGCGTGGTCGACATCTCGGGCGAGCTGCGCGGCGACCTCTACCGCCAGGGCCGCGAGATCGCCCGGTTCGTGCCGGCCGACCCCAACGGCTACATCCCGAATGCACCCTTCACCTGGGGGCCGCAGCCCCACAAAGGCAACATCTTCATATCCGACTGGAACAGCGGGATGTGGGTGGTGCGTGTGAAGAAGGACGAGAAAAAGCCGGACCTCTAGGCACACCGGTGGGTGTGCCGTACAAGGTTTCATGTTCCATGCTCAAGGTGGCGTTTCCGTTGACGCACACGCATCTTACCTGTACTCCGATGATGAAATCGTTCGCAACACTTTTGATTTTAATCCTGCTCGCCGGCCCCCGCATGTCCGCCGCGCAGGAAGGCTATTCGGTCGTCATCGACCCGCCGGCACTCACGCTTGCCGTGGGCGACTCCGCCGCCGTCGCGGTTCGCATCGTCGACGCCGCCGGCATGACGCAGGAATCGGCGCAGATCTTCTACTTTTCCCGCGCGCGCCGCGCGCTGGAGGTCGACCGCGCGACAGGCATGCTCAGGGCGATCCTCCCGGGCGAGCATACCGTTATTGCCGGCGGTATGCTGATGCAGAATGGGGAACGGGTACGTATCTCGGGCGAACTCACCGTGACGGTGCCGTACCCGCCCGTTCGCTCGCTCGCGTTTGCCGGCGGGCCGGCGAAGGTGTATACCGACACGCGGACCCCGATCGCCTTCGATGTCGTCGATGCCATGGGGATGCCGCGCGATAATGTCGCGGTGCGCGTCACGTCCTCGAACGACCAGATCGCCTCCATCGACGCCTTCGGCTACCTGGAGGCGCATGCGAAGGGATCGGTCACCCTGCTCGCCGAAGCCGAAGGCGTTCGGGCGCGCCAGGTCGTCGAGGTGCTGCCGAACCCGGTCGCCCGGCTGGACCTGACCGCCTCCGCCACCCAGGTGCGCACCGGCGATGTCGTCGCGTTGAAAGCCGCCGCGCGCGATGCCGCCGGCCGGCCCGTCACCGACGCACCCATCACCTACACGTTCGCCGCGTTGATGGACGACGGCAAGCTCGGCCCCGCCTCCTCCGGGCAAATCGAACAGGACGGACGGTTCGTAGCCGAAAAACCGGGCCTCTACACGATCCTGGCCGCCAGCGGCAACACCGTGGATCAGATCGGCATCCGGGTTACGCCGCGCGAAGCCGCCGGCGAAATCGAACTCGTCGGCAAGGGCATCGTCGGCGATGTCTTCACCTCCGACCTCTGGGTGTGGGAAGGGGTCGACGGACGGGATTACGCGGTCACCGGCACGTGGGGCGCCAACGGCGAAGCCTATTTCTGGGACGTGACGAACGACGAGCCGGTCCTGATCGACACCGTAACGGTCGACGCCCGGACCGTCAACGATGTCAAGGTCTCCGAAGACGGCCGCGTCTGCGTCATCAGCCGGGAAGGCGCGTCGAACCGGCGCAACGGGCTGGTCATCCTCGACTGTTCGAATCCGTACGATGTCCGCATCCTCTCCATGTACGATGAGAACCTCACCGGCGGCGTCCACAACGTGTTCATCTACAAGAACCATGTGTACGCCCTCAGCGCCGGCCAGCGGTACGACATCATCAACATCGAAGACCCCACCAGGCCCCATCGCGTGGGCAGCTTCGAGCTCGATACGCCGGGCCATTCCATCCATGACGTATGGGTGGAGGACGGCATCGCGTATTCGTCCAACTGGTCGGACGGCGTCGTGATGGTCGATGTGGGCAACGGCATCGCCGGCGGCAGCCCCGAGCACCCCGTCATGATCACCTCCTACGCCTACCCCAGCGGCTGGAACCATGCCGCCTTCCCGTATCACGACAAAAAGACGGGCAAACGCTACATCATCGCCGGCGACGAGCACTTCATCCCCTCGACCGCCGGCAACATGCTCGACAATGAGGAGGCCGTCGGCTGGGTGCATTTCATCGACGTGACGGACGTGAACAACCCGAAAGAGGTGGCGCGGTACGAGGTGCCCGAAGCCGGCACGCACAACCTGTGGGTCCAGGGAGACACGCTCTACGTCGCCTACTACCAGGGCGGCCTGCGCGCCGTGGACATTTCGGGCGATCTCATGGGCAATCTGTACGATCAGGGGCGTGAGATCGCGGTGTTCCGGGCCGCCGACGAAGGCGGAAAGATCGCCAACAGCCCGATGGCCTGGGGCCCGCAGGCGTTCAAGGGGAAGATCTTTTTCTCGGACATGAACAGCGGCCTCTGGGTCGTCAGGCTGAAACAGGAAGAAAAGAAGCCGGACTTGTAGGGTCCGGCTATACGAGTCAAGGCTCCAGGAATGGTATGAAACGACTGGCATCGTGGCTGCTCACCGGCGCGCTCTTCGTGTCGCCGGCTGCGGCGCAAACGTATTATGTCTACGCCAACGCCGAGTCGGAGGACGAGGTCGCGCTGATCCGCTTCGACGGCGAGCAGGCCGAGGTGGTAAAAACCATCCCGGTCGGCGCGTGGCCCACGGAAATCGAAGGGCCGCATGGGATTACGGTGGACCCCGACGGGAAGCACTGGTATCTCACGATGGCGCACGGCGTCCCATTCGGGAAGCTGTACAAGTTCGAGACGGGAACGGACCGCGTCGTCGGAGAAGTCGAACTGGGGCTCTACCCGGCCACCATGCAGCTTTCTCCGGCAACCGGACTCCTTTACGTCGTCAACTTCAACCTCCACGGCGATCATGTGCCCAGCACCGTCTCCGTCGTCGAACCCGAAACGATGACCGAGATCGCCCAGGTCGAAACCGGCATCATGCCCCACGGCTCGCGGATCTCTCCGGACGGCATGCACCAGTATTCGGTGGCGATGATGTCGGACGAGCTGTTCGAGATGGATGCGCTCTCGCTCGAAATCTCGCGCCGGCTCAACGTGAATCCCTCCGCCACGATCCTGGAGCACCACGGGACGGCCGGCATGGACCACACCATGAATCACGAAGCGCCCCCGGCGGCACCGCCGGAGATGGCGCACGAGGGCGGCCACAACCCCGATCATCACGGCGGGATGACCGAATACAAGCCGGCAAAACCCACCTGGGCCATGCCCCATCCCTCGAAACCGATCGTCTACGTGGCCAACAACGGCATCGACATGATCGCCGAAGTCGACCTCGATACCTGGTCGATCTCACGGACCTTCAAAACCGAAAAAGCGCCCTATAACATCGACATCACCCCCGACGGGACGAAACTGGTCGTGACCCACAAAGGGGCCGCTTCGGTCGGCATCATCGACACGGCCACCGGCGAGTACCTCGCCGTAGTGCCCAGCACCCGCAAGATCACCCATGGCGTCGCCGTGAGCCCCGACGGGAAGTATGCCTTTGCGACGGCGGAGGGCATCGGCGGCGAACCGGGCGCGGTCGACGTCATCGATCTGACGCGCCTCGAGAAGGTGGCGACGGTCGACATCGGCAAGCAGGCCGGCGGCATTGCATTCTGGAAGATGACACCCTGACAGGCCGGTCTTTTTTTCGACGGAAACGATCGCGATATTACACGACACTCCTCTGTATTCTCCATCGGACCGTCCGCCATGAAACTGATCGCTGCATTCCTTCTCGTCCTCACCGCTACCGTCCTTACCACCGCCATGCTCCCGACGCAAAAAGGTCCTGTCCGACACGTCGTCATCTTCAAGTACAAAGCCGGCGCAACCGACGCGCAGATCGCCGAGATCACCAACGCGTTCCGGGCGCTGAAGGACAAGATCCCCGGCATCACCCAGTTCGAGCACGGCATCAACAACAGCCCCGAAGGCCTGAATCAGGGGTTCACGCACGTCTACCAGCTGACCTTCAAGGACACCGCGGCGCGCGACGCCTACCTGCCGCACCCCGATCATGCCGCGTTCGGCAAGCTGCTGGGCGCCTCCGGTATTTTCGAAGGTGCCTTTGTAGTTGATTACGAAGTCACCGAATAACACGAGATGCGAAAAGGCCCTGCCGTAGCGTGAAAACCGCTGCGGCAGGGCCTTTTTTTATGCAGATCGCTCGGGCGTCAGCCCTGGGTGCTATCGGCCGGCACCTCGATCATCTCGCCGTCGATCTCGATCGAGATCGGCTTCAGGACCGGCTTGAAGATATACTTCCCGGAATTGCCGGCTTTCAAAAACGACTTTTCGGCGTCGAAGTCGATCGTGATCGTCACCAGATCGTCCGTCTCGTCGAGTTCGAACGTCGGCAGGTCCATGAGCTTGATGCCGGTCGTTTCGCCCGAAGGAATCTTCAGTTCCTCCATGGTCGAGTCGGACAGGAGCACGAAGGCGGAATCGCCCACGATGAACCGGATCTGGCGGTAGGCGCCGGCGAGCACCGGCAGGTTGGCCAGCTCCGTCGTGATGCCGTCGCGCAGCTTAAGCAAATCCAGCCGGACGGGCTCGTCCATCAGGATCGTCGTCGTGCCCGTGCTGTCGAGCAGTTCGACGCGGTCGATCGACACATTGGCTTCCAGTACGTCGTCGAGTGGGGCGTCCGTGAGTAGAACGCTCATGCGGACTTCCGGCGAATCGTTCGAGTCGCAACCCGTGAGACCCGCCGCAACGAGAAGGATCGCGGCGAGAACTACCGAGAGGCGCGTTGTATGGGGATACATGATGGTTCTTGGGATGGTGTGGAGTTGTGCGTGGGAGGGGCTGGATAGGCCTCGCAAACACCGCGCCATCCGGGCAGACCTACATCGCGCCCCAGGTCAGCCATTCGATGTCGACCGGCGTGCCGGCCGGGGCTTCCGTCCACACCTCCGGGAGATGGATGATGCAATTCGCCCCCAGCACCGAGGAATACAGGTTGGAGGCCTGCGGGCCGGTGTCGCGCACCGTGAGGCGGCCGTCCGCTTCGTACGTCGCGATGCCGCGCGTAAAAAAATGCAATCCCGGGACCTTGGCCGTGGCCGCCGCGAGGATGGCCGGATGCCGCGGGCGAAGGACGGCGTTACGCCCGAGCATGCGCGCGAGCGCCGGCCGCACGTACTGCTCGAAACACATCGCCGACGAAACGGGGTTGCCGGGGAGACCAAAAACCGGCTTGCCCTCGAGCAGCCCGTAGGCGAGCGGTTTGCCGGGCCGTTGTTTCACCTTCCAGAAGAGCAACTCCATGCCGGCCTCGTCGAGCTGCTGCTTCACCAGGTCGTAGTCGCCCACGGAAACGCCCCCCGAAAACACCAGCACGTCGGCCGCGAGCGCCTCGCGGATCACGGCGCGGATGCTGTCCGGATGGTCGCGCGCGAGCAGCGGCGCCAGCGGCACGCCGCCGGCGGCGACGACCTGCGCCGCGAGAGCGTATCCGCTCGAATTGCGGATCTTGCCTGGCGAAAGCGGCTCCGCGGGATCCAGGAGTTCGTCGCCGGTGGCGATCACCGCCACGCGGGGGGGCCGGCGGACGGCGACCGTGCCGTACCCGAGCGTCGCCAGCATCCCGATCGCCGGCGGCGTGATCAACTCGCCGGCCTCGATCATCCGCTGGCCACGCTTCGCGTCCTGTCCGGCGGGGCGCACGTGCATGCCGGCGGCGGGCGCCCGGAGGATGCGAACGCGCCCGTCGGGCAGCGCCTCGGTCCATTCGACCTGGGCGATGGCGTCGGCGCCGGCGGGCACGGCCGCGCCGGTCATGATCCGCGCGCAGGTGCCGGCGCGGAGCGTGAGCGCCGACACCGAGCCGGCCGGGATCTCGTCGATGACCTCGAGGACCGCCTCGCCTCCGGCGACGTCGTCCGATCGCACCGCGTACCCGTCCATCGCCGAGTTGGCGAACGGGGGAATGTCGTCGTCGCTGCGCACGGCTTCGGCGAGTGTCAGGTACAGGCTATCCTGCAACCCGACCCGGTCGATCGGCTGCGCGGCGACCGTCTCCAGAATCCTCGATCTCGCATTTTCTACCGTCAGAAGGGTTTCCATAAAGTATTTCCGGGACCAGGCGATTATCGAAGTAGTTTACTGACTTATCATGATGTGGCCACGCGACGCCGGCTGGGGATACGGTTCGCTGACGCGCATGCTATTTTATAACCTACGATCCGGTAGGCGGACCGTCTGGACCGCAATGTACCATGAATCGCATAAATCCCCCTGAGGAACGTTCATGATTCGTCTCCAAACCCATTCGGCGGCTTCTTTTCTTAAAGACGGTGCCCTTTCCGCGCTGCGCCCGCGCATCGAGGCGGCGCACCGCACGCTCATCGACAAAAACGGCGCCGGCCACGAGTTTCTGGGCTGGCGGGATCTCCTCCTCAACCCGAACGACGCCCTGATCGAGGACATCGCCGCCAAGGCCGAAGAAATCCGCGAACGCGCGGACGTGCTCGTCACCATCGGCATCGGCGGCTCGTACCTCGGCGCGATGGCCACCATCCAGGCGCTGACGCCGTATTTCAATACGAAAGCGGCCATGGCGTCCGCCGGCGCCTCCGCGGCGGATGACCGCGAGGCAAGCCCGGAAATCCTGTTCGCCGGCCACCATATGAGCGGCGCCTACATCCGGCAGCTGCTCGCCTACCTCGAAGGCAAGTCGGTCTACCTCAATGTGATTTCCAAGAGCGGCACCACGCTCGAGCCGGCGCTGGCGTTCCGCTTCCTGCGCGGCTGGATGGAAGAACGCTTCACCGACGCCGACAGCCGGATCGTGGTCACCACCGACCCCGAGAGCGGCGCGCTCAACCAGCTCCAGCAGCAGCGCGGCTACAAGAAATACGTCATCCCGCCCGATGTGGGGGGCCGGTTCTCGGTGCTCACGCCGGTCGGACTCCTTCCGATCGCCGTCGCCGGCGTGGACATCCGCTCGCTGTTTTACGGCGCGGTCTCGGCCTGCAAAACGTATTCGCAACTGACCGACGACAACATCGCGCTGGAGTATGCCGGCTACCGCTACCTGCTCTCGCAGGAAGGCTATGCCACCGAAGTCCTCGCCACGTTCGAACCGCGGCTCAGCGGCATCGGCGGATGGTGGCAGCAACTCTTCGGCGAAAGCGAAGGCAAGGAGCACAAAGGCCTCTTCCCGGTCTCGCTCCAGTACTCGACGGACCTCCACTCGGTGGGGCAATACGTCCAGGAAGGTCAGCGCAAGCTCATCGAAACCTTCCTGATGGCGGAAGACGATGACGGAGATGTGATCGTCCCGTCGATGGATGGCAACCTCGACAAGCTGAACTACCTGACGGGCAAGTCCTATTCGGAAATCAACCGCAAGGCCTACGAAGGCACGTCCAAGGCCCATACCGACGGCGGCGTTCCGAACATGACGCTCTGGCTCAGCGACATCTCGCCGAACACGATCGGCGAAGCCTACTACTTCTTCGAACACGCGGTGGCCGTCAGCGGCTACCTGCTCGGCGTCAACCCGTTCGACCAGCCGGGCGTCGAGGCGTACAAGAAGGAGATGTTCAGCCTGCTCGGCAAACCGTGAGATGATGGGATGGGGGCGGGGCGGCGGCTTCAGCCGAGGCCGGCCATCACCCCGCCCCCGCACGTCCAGGCCTTCTCAAACCAGCGCGCTCTCGTACCCCGAGTCGCGCACGAACGCGCAGGATGACTCGGTCCGCGCCGACATGCGCTTCAGGAATTCCAGGTTCACCTGTTCCTGGACGCCGAAGATGTTGATGTCGGCCTGGGGCACCTGTTTGAGGAAGGCGTCGAAGGAGCCGACCCCGACGATCGGCACGGTCGACGCCGGCATGCGGCCGAGATCCAGCAACGTCTGCAAATACTGCTCGGCGTTCTTGCGCTCCGACTCGTCGCCCACGACCGTGATCAGGTTGATCTGCCCCTCCCAGTTGCGCGCCAGCTGATAGGCGAGCAGCAGCGAAAGATCCAGGTTCGGCAACCGCAACCCGATCTGCCAGTCCGGACTCTGCTCCCGCATCCACACGTTGATGACCTGCTCGCGTCCCAGCGCCGTGTCCGGATGATCGACATAGAGGATGAGGCCGAGTTGATTCACCGCGGCCTGCTCGACGATAAACTGCATCTTCCCGCGCGTCATCTCGGGGTCGATCGGCAGGAACAGGGTGTTCGGCCTGAAAAACGAACTCGTCGACATCTCCATCGCGGTCTGCAGCGTATACCGAAACCCGCGCGAGTGGAGCAGCGCGACGCGTGTGAAAATGCCGTCGTTGGAAAACGCCTGCCTGTAGCCGTTCAGGCCTTCGAGTTGCTCCCGGGTCTCTTCCGTATAGATCCCCACGATGTGGAGCGATCCGTTGGGCTTCGTGATCGCCGTGAGAAACCGGTAACTATACCGGATCGAGGCGGCCGTCTGCACCGGGACCAGCAGGCTCGGCTTCCAGGCCCGGTCCAGCCCGGAAGGCAGGCTCAACGTGCGCTTCGCCGCCCACTCCGCCACGGTCACGAACATGCCGCTGCGCACGTCGCTCCAGGGCGCCGTCAGATGCCGCTGCGAGAGGTACTGGTAGACCGAAAAAATCACCACCGTCGCCACCAGGCTGAACATCGGGTTGATCAGATACATCGCGCTGACCGATCCCACGAGCCCGATCAAAGGCACCAGCCGGGGTATCTTGAACAGCGGGCGAAAGCTGGTGAGGCTCAGCGATTGCTCGATCAGGACGACCGCGTTGAGCACGGCGTACGTGATCAGGAAGAACATCGTCATGAGCGGGGCGATCCGGTTCAGCCCGTTGCCGGATAAACCGAAAAGGATCGTCGCAATCCCGATGATGCCCGTCAGAAACATGGCCTGTCGCGGTTCACCGCTTTTGGATTCCCGCGCCAGCACCTCGCCGAACGGCACGACATCGTGCGCCGCCATCGCCTGCAGCACCCGCGGAGCGCCGACGAGCGAGTTGAGCGCGGCTGAAAACGTGGCCGCCAGGATGCCGGCCTGGATCGCCCAGCCAAACGCCGCGCGGTCGACCATGATCGTCAGCTTGTCGACCAGCTCCTCCGGCGTCGCTACGATCGATACCCAGTAAGTCAGCGCCAGATAGATGACCATCGATACCACCACCGCCGCCATCGTCCCGGTCGGAATACTCTTTCGCGGATTGGCCAGCGTGCCCGACATGTTGACGCCGGCCAGGATGCCCGTCACCGCAGGGAAAAATACCGCGAACACCTGCCAGAACGACCCCTCCGGGAAAGCTCCCCAGAGCTGAGGCGTTTCGAGCGGCGCGGGACGAAACGTATCGAACGTCCCCATATAGGCCGCGATCAGCGAAAAACCGACGATCAGCATGATCGGATAGCGAAGCCGGGCCGCAAAACCCACGCTGATGTAGGCGACGAGAAAACAGGCCCCGTACGACCCGAACAGGACCAGCACCGCCGGATGCTCCGGGAAAATCGAAAGCCAGCCCTCGGTGAAGGCGAAGATGTAGAACGCGACGGAGATCGACTGCGCGAGATAAAAGGGGAGGTTGACGCTGCCGCCCACTTCCAGCCCCAGCGACTGGGATATGATCGAAAACGAGCCGCCGGCGCCAACCCGGATGTTCGTCGCGACCGTTGATATCGAGAGGCCGGTGCAAAAGGTGATTGTGTTGGCCAGCAGCACGATCAACAACCCACCGAGCAACCCCGCATTGCCAACCACCCAGCCGACGCGGAGGTACATCACCGCCCCGAGAATGGTGAGGAGCGTCGGCATGAAGACGCCTTCGAACGTGCCAAACTTCTTGGAGCCGTTGGACTGGACCTTGTTGAGAAATGGGATGCTCAGCTGCATAGGGAGGAGAAGAACGTGGGTGCCGTGTCGGCGTAATGGCGTTGCACTTCAAACTGCCCTTGGCGCGTTCGGTGTTTCAGATGCGGGGAGATTGGCGGGAAATTCGCAGGGAGCCGTTTCAAAACAGCCTGTGGATTCGTGTACAACCCTGTGGATAAGCCGTGCGCAACCCCATCCGGATATCCACATCCGAGAACGCTGTGCAAAGCGGTGGAAAAAACTTCCGCATCCACACAACCTATCCCGATCAATCCACAACCGGTTCGGATGTGCACAGCCGGGACCGCGATCCGCCCGCGCGGCTGTGGATTACTGTGGATACGTGGACATCGTTGTCCCGCCCCTCGCTGTAGGACAAAAACCGATACGCGATTACGGTCAATACCTGTGGATATTCCGGGGATAAACGCCCTACTTTCCAACATACTCCAGAGCGCAATGTGCATTCCGGAGTAATCCACTTATCCACAGCCCCTACTACTACCCTTACTACTCTTATATATATTTACTTATTAGTTAGAGGAAGAACGAAATGTGGATAGGAAGCTTTTTCCCACCTCCCGGCACATTCGTCCACCATCCGTAAGACCATGCTCAAAAGGATTCTCGTAGCCCTCGACCCCGACGAAGACACACCCATCGCAAGCCGTTACGCGATCGACATCGCCCAGCGTCATGAGGCGGAAGTGACAGGTCTCGCCTGCATCGACCTCGCCGCCATCGGATCGAGCAGTTCGGGCGGGGGGATAGGAAGCATGTATTATGCTGAACGTCTGCGCGAACGCCTCACCAACGAGACGCGTGCGCGAGCCCAGGAACTGATCAAGGAGTTCGAAGCCACCTTTGCGAAGGCCGGCGTGCGCTACGCCGACGAAGTCCAGGAAGGCGTTCCCTTCGAGCGGATTCTGGAAGACATGAAATACCACGACCTGCTCGTGGTAGGCCGCACCCCGCATTTTTTCTACGGCCACCCGAACGAACGCACGGAAACCCTCGTGCGCGTGGTCAAGGGGACGTCCGCGCCGGTTTTTATTGTCGGCGACACGTACAAACCCATCCGCAAGGTGGTCGTGGCCTACGACCGCAGCGTCGCCTCGGCGCGCGCCATGCAACGGTTCGCCCAGTTTTCTCCCTTCGGACTGGACCTTGAAGTCCAGGTCGTCCACGTGTGCAAGGAACGCGAGCACGACGAGTCTGAACTCGTGCTCAACCTCGCGAAAGGCTATCTGAACGCCTACGGCTACACGACCCACTCCATGAGCCTGGTGGGCGATGACCCGAAAAAGGAAATACTGGATTATGCGGTGTCCTACGAGGCGGATCTCGTGGTCGCCGGCGCGCATTCGCAGCACATGCTCCACAAACTGGCTTTCGGCTCCACCACGGAAGCGCTCCTCGAGGAAAGCCCGATCCCGCTCTTCCTGGAGAGCTGATCACCGCCAGTCGAGTTCGGCAACTTGCGTCCCGTCGCTGCGCAGCCAGATCGCGCCGCGGCGGTCGGTGGAGAGGAGATCCACCCCGGCGGCTTCCCACCGCGCCAGCACGTCTTCGTCGGGCAGGCCGTAGCGGTTGACGCGGGCCACGCTCACCACCGCTCTCCCGCCCGAAGCCACGGCCACGCGGTCGACCATCCCCGCCGTGCTGCTCGTTCGGGATCCATGGTGACCGACCTTGATCGCCTCCGCGCGCAAGAGCTGCGGATAACGCGTGACCAGTTCACGCTCCGCGCCGGCCTCGGCATCGCCCATGAACAGGAACCGGGTATCCCCGTACTGGACCCGCAGCACGACGGACCGCTCGTTCGGGTTGGAGGAAAGGGAGGGAGCCGATGACGGCGCCAGCACGAGCGCATGGACGGTCGGATCGATCGCCAGGGTGTCGCCGGCCGTCACCTGCTGCAGACGAACGCCGTTTCGCGCGGCCAGCTGTTGGATGTCCTGCATCGTGGGATGGGCATAGTCCTCCATGTTGAGTACGATGCGCCCGACCGACACGCGCCGCAAAACAGCCGGCAGACCGCCGATGTGATCGCTGTGCGGGTGCGTCAGCAGCACCGTGTCGATCTTTCGGATCCCCGCGTGAAGCAGGAAGGGCAGGATGGTCCGTTCGCCCTGATCGACATAGCCGTCCGCCGGCCCGGCGTCGATCAGCAGGTGCCGCCCGTTGGGAAAGCGGACCAGCGCGGCGTCGCCCTGACCGACATCGAAATACAGGACGGTAAGCGCCGGCGCGCGCGTCGCCTGCTCGAGCATCGAGCCCAACACCGCCGCCAGCGCTACCAGCGCCAGACGCCAGCGCCACCGCGCCGAAAGCCCCGGATGCAGGATGCCCAGGAGGCCGCAGAAGACCACGAGGCCGGCTACCCCGTTCCACGCCACAGGGATGCGCAGAAACGGCAGCCACGCATCGCCCCGATCCGCCACCAGCACCACCGCCTGCACCGCCCGCTCCGTGACCGCGCCGAAGGCCTCCGAAATGCCTGTGTTCAGCCCATAAGTAAGCACCGTCAACAAGCCGCAGATCAGCGCCAGCGACGCCGCGGGGATCGCCGGGATGTTCAACAGCACGCCGGCCACGGGCACTTCCCCCCACTGGCGCACCATGACGGGCGCCGTACCCAGCGTGGCGGCCGCGGAGACGAGCAGCATGCCGGAAAGCCATGCGCTGACCCTATGGTCGCGGACTGAAGCCGGCATCCGGCGCTGCCATGCGTCCCCGAAACCGACGATCGCTCCAACGGCGGCGAACGATAGCTGAAAACCGAGGTCGAACAACGACGCCGGATGGATGATGAGCAACGCGGCGCCCGCCACCCCCAGACCGTTCAGCGGGTAGACGGGGCGCTGGAAAAGGTGGCCGGCGAGCACCGAGCCGGCCATGACCACCGCGCGAACCACCGAAGGCCGGCCTCCCACGAGCAGGCCGTAGCCCACGAGCACCGCGAGGGTGGCGACCGCCCTCGCCGATTCCATCCACCGCCACGACATCCCAAACCGCATAAGCAACGGCCCCAGGTGACTGTAGAGCAACATACCGACCAGCAGCACATGCAACCCCGATACGGCCAGCAGGTGGGATAGACCGGTTCGCGAAAGTTGCGCCATCCGTTCGGGGTCGAGGTCATCCCGGTTGCCCGTCAACAGGGCCCGCACGATCCCTCTCGCCTCCGGCGCCTGTACGCTGTGCGCCAGCGCGCGCTCGATAAACCGGCGGACCGCGTCGAGACGACGGTCGAGGCCGGCCGCCGGCGCCAGTACGTCCAGCCCCGCGCGGGTGTCGACGGTGCCCACCGTATGGATGCCCTGGTGCGCGAGATACGCCCGGTACGAAAACGCGTGGGGATTGCGCTGTCCCTGCGGAATCGAGATCCGGGCCCGGATGCGGATCCGCTGGCCCGCGGACAGCCCCGAGAGCGTATCCCGTATCGTGATCCGAACCGACCCGCTGGCACGGGACGGGCGCGGGAGGGCATCGACGGAATCGATCGCCAGGGTAAACACCGTGCGCGTCGAATCGCGCCTCGGTACGCCGGCCACCCGGCCGTACAATAGGGCGGCCCCGGGCGCCGACGCATGTTGTAGCGCCACCTCGTTCGCAAACACATGCCGATTGAACGACAGGTAGGAGGCGGCGCCGAGAGACGCCGCCGCAATCACCACGAGCGCGGTGGCGGTCAGCGGCGCGGGAGAGACGAGCCGCCGGCCGGCCAGGCGGTACACCAGCGGCACCCCGGCGGCGGCGAAGGCGCCTCCCACGAGGCCCGCGGTACAGCCCGAGGCGGGCAGCCGGGGCGCCAGGGCGATGCCGGCCGCCAGTCCTGCGGCGAGATACAGCGCGGGATAGCGGTGGATGGAGTGCATGGATGGGAGCGCGTTTTCCCATCTAGACACATCGTGCCCTGCCGGCGTACCCTCCGGGCCCCATGGCGCATACGTGTGGTTCATTTATTTTAGAACATGGGGTGAAATCCCCCCGCCTAAAGAGAACCATTCCGGCATTGATGAATTGTAAACACCGGTTTAGTTTACGGCCTCCACCTCCCGGTCGAGTCGTGCTTCGTGGCACGGTGCAGGTAAGCATCCATCACAATTTTTCAGGTTGATGTGACGCGGTATGAGCAGCCGACGTATTGTGAGAGAGCGTGTCATGCAGGCGTTATACGCCTTCAAGCTGGCAGGCGGAGATCCCCAACACTGCATCAATACGGTGCTGAAGCCCGATCTGGCCGAGAACGAAGCGAACCTCAAGTTCGCTACGAATCTTTTCCTCAGGTCGCTGGACTATTTTGACATCGCCGACGAGATCATCGCGAATCACACGCAGAACTGGGAGATCTCGCGCATCGCGCTGATCGATCGGTTGCTCCTGGTCATGGCGATCTGTGAATTCCTCTCGTTCGAGGACATCCCTCCCAAGGTCTCGATCAACGAGGCGATCGAGGTGGCGAAGAAATACAGCACATCGCGCAGCGGAAAGTTTATCAATGGCATACTGGACGCGGTGCTGCTTGACTTGCAAAAGGAAGGAAAACTGAAAAAATCGGGGCGCGGGCTGGTGGGTATGGATACCATCCAGAGCCGCATCGTTTCTTGATTCCCCGCATCGCCGGCATCACCGGAGCGGCTCCATCACCAAAGTAAAAGATCTTCATCGTATAAATGGGCCTCATCGCGATCGGGGATATTCACGGGTGCGCCAAAACCCTCGACGCGCTACTCGAACAACTCAGCCCCAGGGAAGACGACCATCTTGTTTTTATTGGGGACTACATCGATCGGGGTCCGGATACCCGTGGGGTTATCGATCGCCTCCTGGAACTCGATCAAACCCACACGTGCACCTTCCTGCGCGGCAACCACGAGGTGTTTCTCCTCAACCATTTCGATGGCAACCGGCACGACGATGAGGTCTGGTACCTGAACGGCGGCCGCCAGACCATGAAAAGCTACGTGGGCGGCTCCGGACGCGATGAGCTTCCCGAATCGCATCTCACCTTTATTCGAAACACGAAGCTCTATCTCGACACCCCGGACTTTTTCTTCGTCCATGCCGGCCTTCAGCCGCATCTCAGTGTGGCCGAAAACCTGCGGCACCCCTCGGAGAAAACCTTCCTCTGGGATCGATCCCATTTTTCGGCCCGCTTCCTTGCATGGGAGAAGGCCGTGGTCTGCGGCCACACCCCGCATCCCGAGCCCATCAACCACCAGCAACTGATCAGCATCGATACCGGTTGCGTCTACTACATGTACCCGGGGATGGGCCGTCTCTGCGCCGTGCGGCTGCCTCAACGCGAATTCGTGCTGGTAAACTACATCGGTTGATCGCGCGCCGCGCCCGATGGAACATTCGGGACGCCCTGCCATTTCTTGCGCTTGTTTTTCCTGGCGTCTCTCCCTCACTTTCGCAACGTGCACGTACATGGCTCTTCGCTGCGGCATCGTCGGTCTTCCGAATGTCGGTAAATCCACCCTGTTCAACGCGCTGAGCAATGCCGGCGCCGAGTCGGCCAACTACCCGTTCTGCACCATCGAACCCAACGTCGGCGTCGTGGCGGTGCCGGACATGCGGTTGACCCGGCTGGCCGAAGTCGCCGGATCGGCGAAGATCATCCCCGCGGCGATCGAATTCGTGGATATCGCCGGCCTCGTCGCCGGCGCCTCCAAGGGCGAAGGCCTGGGCAATCAGTTCCTGGCGCACATCCGCGAGGTAGACGCCATCGTGCACGTCGTTCGCTGCTTCGACGATGAAAACGTGACGCACGTCGAAGGCAGCGTCGACCCCGCGCGCGACGTGGAGATCATCCATACCGAACTCCTCCTGAAGGATATGGAGGCGATGGAAAAGCGGATCGACCGCACGCGCAAGATGGGGAAGACGGGCGACAAAAAGGCTCTGGCCGAACTCGGCTTCTACGAGCGGCTCATGACCCACCTCGAGACGCCGCTGCCGGCGCGCAGCTTCGAGGTGAAAAAAGAAGAGCAGGAGTGGATGAAATCCCTCTTCCTCCTCACCAACAAGCCCATCCTGTTCGTCGGCAACGTGAAGGAAGACGACCTGCCGGATGGAAACGCGTACGTGGATGCCCTGCGGGGTATCGCGGAGACCGAAAAGGCCGGCGTCATCGTGGTTTGCGCCGAACTCGAGGCGCAGCTCGGCGAGCTGGATCCGGCGGAGCGCGGCGCGTTTCTCAGCGACATGGGGCTGGAGGAAGCCGGCCTGGATCGCCTCGTCCACGCCGCCTACGCACTCCTCGGCCTGATCACCTACTTCACCGCCGGCCCCAAGGAAGCCCGCGCCTGGACGATCCCGGTGGGCACCCGCGCACCGCAAGCCGCCGGCGTCATCCACACCGATTTCGAGCGCGGCTTTATCCGGGCGGAGACCATCAAGTATGCCGACTACGTGTCCCTCGGTTCGGAATCGGCAGCGCGCGAGGCCGGCCTCATGCGGTCGGAAGGCAAGGAGTATGTGGTCGACGACGGCGACGTGATGCTTTTCCGATTCAACGTCTGACCCGCTTCAGAACAGGCGCCCGAACGTGATGCTGATCGACGGGGTGCCGAAGAACCGCGCCGGCGGCGTGGCGTCGTCGATCTCGAGCAGCTGGATGGGGTCGAAGAAGTAGTTGAAGCTGTAGCCGATCCGCATGCCCTGCGAGACGCGCCGGTTCTCTCCGAAGTGCGCCCCGAGCCCGATCATGCCCCCGAATCCAAACCGCACGTTGCCTTTGAGCAACGACCCGAACCCTTCGTATCGGCGCTCCCCTTCGTCGTACGTGCCGTTCTCGTTGTCGTCATCGAAATAGGGATACTCCCACCCCAGCGTCGGGCCCAGGGCGAGCTGCGCGTAGGGCCTGAAATTGTCTTCGATGTACTCCTTCCAGAGGCGCCGCTGGATGCCGAGGCGGACCGGCACGCGGAGGAAGTAGTTGGCTTTGTCCGGGATGAAGTTCTGCCCGACGCCCAGGAAACGGACTTCGCGCTCGCTCTTTTCGGACCCAATGTTCATTTCGAGCGCCAGCGAGGTGCGGGATCCCACGGCCCCGTTGACATAGGCCCCGAGCCCGAAGCCGCTGTTCGTGATGAGCACCTCGAAGCCGGCCCCGGAGCCATACCGGTAGGCCAGAGAGTCGGCGTCGCCGGCGTCCTGGGCGCGGATGTCGCCGACGAGCCAGAACGAGGCGGCGAGGAGGTATGGGGCGAAACGGGTCATGGCGTGGCAGATGCGTCTGCTGAGAACTTGAGGCGGTGAGCTTTGTTCTGTATCCAGCGCCGGCACAGCCGCCGGCGGCTGCCCCATGCAGCCTCGATGCTTCTACCCGCGCCGGCCACCGTACGACGTCTTGGATTACCGCCTGCTCATCGCGCGTCGCTACCTGTTCAGTCCGCGGCGCATCACCCTCATTTCGATCATCACCGGCATTTCCGTGTTCGGTGTCGCGCTGGGCGTGGCGGCGCTCATCATCGTCCTCTCCGTGATGAACGGTTTTTCGGACGTGGTGCGCGGCCTCCTCGTCGGGCTCGACCCGCATGTGCGCATCGTGGCGACGGATTCGGCTGAATCGCTCGTTCCCGACTCGCTGATGGATGTGGCGCTGACCGTGCCGCACGTGGAGTCCGCCGCGGCCTACGTGCAGGGCAAGGCGCTGCTCGTGATCGACGGCATCGGCGAGATGAACCGCGTCGTGATCGTTCGCGGGATGGACACGGAATCGGCCGGCAAGGTCTCCGACGTCGTCGAGAAGACGACCCTGGGTACGTTCGATCTGGAACGCCGCGCGGGCCGCGCCGGCATCGTGCTGGGGAGGAATCTCGGGCAGGCGCTCAACGCCTACCCGCCGGCGAAGGCGGAAGGCTTGCCGTCCAGCGGCGACGAACGCGGCACCAGCGTGTATCTGCTCACCGCCTCCGGCATCGAGCGGATGATGACGCAACTTCTGGGCGCCATGCCGTTCAGCCCGTTCGAGGTGCGCGGACTTTATGAAATGGAACCGGTGTACGATGAAACCCACGTCTTCATCGGCCTCGCCGAGGCGCAGCGCCTGTTCAGGATGAACGGCACCGTCTCGGGCATCGAACTGCGCCTGGACGACCTCGACCGCGCGGCGGAGGTCAAGGAACAGCTGATCGCCCGCCTCGATACGTCGCGCGTCGAGGTGATGACCTGGTACGACCTCAAAAAATCGCTGTACGAGGTGATGGAACTGGAGAAGTGGGGCGCCTCCCTCGTGCTGTTCCTCATCGTCATCGTGGCCGCCTTCAACATCGTGGGCTCGCTGACCATGGTGGTGATCGAAAAACGCCACGACATCGGCGTCCTCAAGGCCATGGGGGTGTCAGCGCGGAACGTGTTGCGCATTTTCCTTCTGGAAGGGGCCCTGATCGGAGCGATCGGCACGGGCGTCGGGCTGGTGTTCGGGCTTGGGCTCGCGCTGGCCCAGCTCTATTTCGATATCGTGCCCATGGCCGAGGCCGAATCGTTCATCCTGGACGCGTATCCCATCGCGATCCGCGGGTTCGATATCGGGCTCATCGTGGTGGTGGCGCTGG
Organism: Rhodothermales bacterium; assembly: GCA_041391505.1. Lineage (NCBI taxonomy): Bacteria > Pseudomonadati > Rhodothermota > Rhodothermia > Rhodothermales > Rhodothermales bacterium. Next base: position 189,171 of record JAWKNW010000007.1, on the reverse strand, counting down.
GGCTGTGTATCGCCGCCGCCATCTACCCCTCGGTGCGCGCGGCCTCGATCGAGCCGGCGGACGCGGTTCGAATCGGCGATTAATCGCAAAGGTTCAGCAAAGCCGAAACTTTTCCACAGGGTGCATATTTTAAGCCCTTCTGTCCGATATACTCACACAGTGCTCAGAAGGCCAGACCATGGCACGGAAAGACCAGATCACCGGAAAAGGCCCGATGACGGGAAATCACGTTTCGCACGCGAACAACAAGGTTCGCCGGCGTTTTAACGTGAACTTGCAGAAAAAGCGGTTTTACATTCCCGAGGAAAAGCGTTGGATAACGCTCCGGGTCTCGGCTCAGACGATCAAGACGATCAACAAGAATGGCATTGCCGCGGTGCTGAAGGAAGCGCGCGCGCAAGGCGTCCGCGTTTGATCGCCGGTACGTCCACGCCTAACTTTACCTGTTAGCTCTGCTATACTGAAATGGCAAAAGGAAAAGAAAACCGGATCAAGGTGATCTTGGAGTGCACCGAAGCGCCCGGCACCTCTCGCTACTCCACCATCAAGAACCGTCGCAATACGCCCGGTCGCATGGAGTTGAAGAAGTACAATCCGACGCTTCGCAAGTACACCATCCACAAGGAAATCAAATAAGCGGGCCGGCGTTTGCCGGACCTTGCTTCAGTACCGATTAACCTGCGCATCCGGCAAAGCGTCTCGCTTCTGCCGGCTCTTGCGTTCTAGCAGCTTCACGAGGTGACGCTATGGCTAAGAAAGTCAGTAAGAACCAGAGAACGGACCGCGGCAAGAACAAGAACGTGATCAAGATGGCCAAGATCGTTTCTGCCGACAAGAAGGATAATGGCCAGTACCGCTTTGTTCAGAAGATGATCAACCTGGATGATCTTCAGAACGAACTCAGCGCGGCGAAGGCAAACATCTAACGTTCGTCCGGTTCGCCGTTCGGGGCGTGGCGCAGCCCGGTAGCGCATCTGCTTTGGGAGCAGAGGGTCGCAGGTTCGAATCCTGCCGCCCCGACATTGCTTTGTTTCGTTTGAACCCTTGCGCCCGTAGCTCAACTGGATAGAGCAGCGGACTTCTAATCCGCAGGTTGCAGGTTCGAGCCCTGCCGGGCGTGCCAGGTTGGTCCCGGCAGGCTCCAACGCACATAATCGAGCTCAAGGTAACCTACGGTGACGTGGCCGAGGGGCTAGGCAAAGGTCTGCAAAACCTTCTACGGCGGTTCGAATCCGCCCGTCACCTCCCGAAGGGGCATCCATACGATGCCCCTTTTTTTGTGCGCTGCCCGCGCTGTTGCAGGGTACGCCGGCCGGCGTGAACGTGTCTAGTAAGGATGAATCCCTTCTCTCGTTCAACCGGACCGGTTCATGCGCGTCGTCCTTCCCTCCTACCTCAGTGCCCGCACCATCTACAGCGTGGTCGGGCAGGTCCTTTCCGATCGCCTCGAGATCCGGTCGGATCGTTTCAGCTTTGATTTTTCAGCGCTGGTGGCGGTGGAGCCCGCCGGCATCGCGGCCCTCGCCGGGCTTATCGACCGGTTGCGTCTGGAAGGCGCCCTCTGCGCGCTGCTCGCCGGCACCTCGTCGCCCCAGGAGCCCGCGACGCAGACCCTGCACCGGGCCGGCTTTTTCCCGCAGGTGCTCCATCACCCGATCCCGTTTTCGCCGTCCTCCCCGACGTGCTGGATGCCGCTGCTGCCCATTCCCCTGAATCGCTGGCGGGAGCGCATCGAACAGGCGGTGCTGCCGTGGCTCGCCGGTGAGCTCGAACAGAGCCGGTTCGTCGCCGTCTGGAAGCTGTCTGCCCTGAGCGATATCGTACCGGCCTGGGACGACGCCGCGCCCGCCATCGCGTCGGCGCGCATCGATAGCGATCGAGGGCGGGTAGCCCTTTCGTTTGCCGGCGCGTTGTGCCCGGCGGTGTTCGCGCCGGAAGCCGCCTCGGGGACGTTCGAGCGGCTCCTGGCGGGGCTGCCACACGAAGTTGAGGGATGGGCGGCCCTCCATACGGGGTGGACATCCTTTACAGCGATTCCTCAAGGCCATCGCCGCGCCGCGCACGCGTACCCCGCGCCCGTGCCCTATCCCGGATGGCTGCTCGACCTCGTGTTCAGCGTCGATTCGCTCTCCCTCCACCCCCTGCTCAACGAACCGCGCGCCATGCCGGCCGGCAGACCGGCGCTCGCGAGCACCTCCTCCTCGCCCGCATGAACAAGGACTTGCCGGCCTGATCCCGTGACGAATGTGATTTTATCAGAAAGAGCCGTACCGACGGGCCGAAACGGGTTGCTTTACTGCGCGTACCCTGATAACGTTACGCTTATCTAGGGCTGCATGCGCGCGCGCAGCGCCCGACGCCATGGACCTGACCGATTTACAATGACAGCCTGGGGATTTGTCGGCATAACCCTCATCGTGCTCGCGTTTTTCGCGACGCTCTATCTGGTCGTCGAGTTTATCGGCCGGGCGGCGGAACGCCGCTATCGGACTGCCGCGCAGGAAGCGCTCGATCGGTACTGGAAGCAGCACAAGGACGAACTGCGGCACGATATCCCCTGCCCGAATTGCCATCTGCATTTCGACGCCCCGGATCAGACCTACTTCGAGTGCCCGCATTGCGCCTTCCTGCTCACGACGGAGTGGGTGAAGAACTACCACCACCGGAAGATGAAAGAGGAGTGGGAAAACAGCTTTTCCGGACGGTTTTACCGCATCGCCCCTGAATCCCAGCAAAAACGCTGATCGCGCCGGCCTCCGCGGCCCCGGCGTCTACCATGATATGGACAGGTCGAACGCCGGCTGCAGCCCCAGGTCGTACACGTCTACGTTGACAAAAGAAAACCCCTGCGCAGGCCGCTCCTGGCTGTAAACCTGGATCGGATCCCGGTACCAGATATTCTTGCGGTTGTAGGCATTGTAGACGGAGATCCCCGCTTCGATGCGCGCGGTGCGGACGGGCGTCGAAAAGCGGATGCCGGCGTCGAGCCGGTGATAGTCGGGCAGATAGGCCCGCTCGGCCGCATCGTCATAGGCCAGGATGTTCGGCGTTCCGGTCGCATAATACCAGGTGGCGAAGACCGTGGTCGACGCCACGACCGGGATGGCGAGATGCGTGGAGAACTGATGGCGCCGGTCCCATTCGGCCGGAAAGCGTTCGCCCCGATTTACCCGTCCGTTCTGGATCTCGACACGGGAGAGCGTATAGCTGTTTGTCCAGCTGACCGGGCCGATCCGCTGGCGGTACATGGTTTCGATGCCGCGGGCGAAGGCGCGGTTGTCGGAGAACCAGGGCACAAACCGGTTGTCGTTGGCGGTCGTCACACCCGCCGGCGCGTTGATTTCATGCCGGCGCAGGTTGGCGTGGTCCCGGGTATAGGCTTCAACCTGGAAGGCGGCGCTCCGACCGGGCTTGATGTACATGCCGGCGGTAAGGTTGTTTACCTCGCTCGGTTTCGATGCCCCGGTGGTCATGATCCACACGCTGGCGCTGTTGGTGTTCTGCAGGTACAGATGATGCAGGAACTGGTAGTTCTTGCTGAACCCGAGCTTGAAGGATACGGCTTTGCCGGGCAGCAGCGTCACCTGGGCCCTCGGCGATAGCTTGAACGCATGGCCCTGGGTAAAATAGTGGGAACGGAGGCCGATGCTCGCGTCGAAAAACTCGAAGTCCGTCGTCTCATACTGGGCGAACGCGTCGGCCTGCATGGCGAAATAGTCTTCCCGGAATTCGGGCCGGCTGGCCGAGTTTTCGTGGTAGAAAAGCGCGTAGTAGTTGGCGGCCGTGCCGAGGCTCCACCGGCCCGGGTATCGCGGCGTGATCGTCAGGTTTTCGGCCCACTGCACGTCGAACAACTCGTTTTCGTAGTTGAACGGGAAGATGAAATTGCGGGGCTGCCCGGTCTGGCCGTTGATGCGGGTGAAGACAAAATCGTCTTTAGAGAAGACGCTCCGGTAGTGGCTGCCGGCCGCGCGCGATTGCAGATAGGCGCGGCGGCCGACCGGGCGGTGAAACTGGATGCTGACCGCCTCATTCCCCCACGTATTTCGGGTCTCGACCGGGCGCGTCTGCGTCTGGAGGACGTTGGTCTCGGGGTCGCGCTCCGAGAAGATGCGATCCGCCTTGAGCAACGTATTGTTGCCGCCGAAGTAGAGCGTGGCCATACGCCGGCGGCCGTTCGCCCCTTCGTTGTACAGTTTGGCGTGGACATCGTAAAAGCGCGCCGCCGCCGGCCCGGGGGTTACCAGCCGGTTCTCCACGCCGGCGTACGCTTCCGGCAGCGCGCTCTTCGAGCGGTTGACGTCCAGCCCGATCAGGACGAGATCGTTGTTGTTGAGCCAGTCGACGGTGTCGATGTACGAGTGGCGCCCCGAAACCAGCCAGCTGGACGAGCCCGCGCCGATGGGGCCCTCGAGCGTACCGCGCACGGCGGTGCTGCTCGCTCCGAGCGATCCGCGCATGCGGTTCAGAGACCCGCTGCGGGTTATGAAGGACATCGTTCCCCCGGGTGGCGCGAAGTAGCTTGCCGGCGCGATGTCGTAGTAGAAGCCTACCGTCTGTAGCGCGTCGGTATTGAAGACGTCGAAAAAGCCGAAGAAGTGATTCTGATTGTAGATGGAGGCGCCGTCCAGCAACACCTGGAATCCATCCGCCTTGCTGCCGCGCACGTTGATGCCTTCGGTCATGGCCGGCGAAACGGCCACCATAGGAAGGGGCTGCAGACCCCGCAAGACGCTGCTTTCACTGAGGGGGGAGAACTGGTCCGATATCAGATAGAGCCAGGTGGTGTCCAGGTCGGTCTCCAGGATCGAACTGCTCACCAGCACTTCCTGGCCCCGGATGGGCTCCGGGCGCAGGCGCACCGATATCTCCTCCGGATAGGCGTCGGCAACCAGACGCAGCGTGGCGGGCTCGTAACCGATATACGAAATCCGCAGATCGACGACCGGCATCGCGGCAAATCCCTGATCCACCCGAATCGTGAACACGCCGGCCTCGTTGGTGGTGACGCCGCGCACGCGGCCGTCTTGCAGCCAGGTGATGCTCGCGTACGGGAGGCGGCCCCCGCTCTGGGCATCGATCACCTGGCCGCTGAGGAGCGAAGGACGGGCCGGCGCCGCGGCCGTGGTCTCGAACAGCAGAATCTGACGATGGATCGGATCGTAGCGGAGCCCGACCTCGTAGCGGCTCAACGCGGATTCCAGGGCGGCGACCAGGTGTTCGGCGTCGGCGCGGAGCGTGATCCGCTTGTCGACGATGAGCGCGTCGCGGTAGAGAAAACGAAAATCGCCCCGGTTCTGGATGTCGGCGATGACGTCCTTGAGCGGGGCGTTCGTGTAGGTGTAGGTCTGGGCTTCAGCAGGCCGGATGCCGGCCGGCGAAGCGAGTAGCGTCAGGAAGAGCGCGACCCGAACGAGACGGGATCGCTCAGCGGCGCGTTTCGAACCGGTACGTCCTGGAGCCGGTCTGGACACCGGCGCTGTTCGTCGCGATGCCGAGCTGGTCCAGCGCGCTGCGAGGCGAATCCAGAATGATCGTCCCGGATATCGTTTCTGCGAGCCTGTCCTGTGGGAATTCAATGACGATACCGAAGTGAAATGCGAGTTCATCCACGACGCGCGAAATCGGCTGCTGTACGAAACGCAATTCGTCGTCAATCCAGTCGAGCGCTTCTTCTTCCGAGCCGCTTGCGGTAGCGATTTCAGCACCTTGCCTATTGACGCGTCCAAGTTCACCCGGTTTCAGCACGACGGCGCTGCTCGAGGAGGCGTGGCGTAGCGACACGCTGCCGGTCTTGAGGAATACTTCGACGTCGTCGCCCCAATTTCTGACGACAAACTGCGTGCCCAGAACCGAAACGAGCGCGTTGCCGGAGGCGACGTTGAACGTGCGGGATTCGTCGCGCACGACATCGAAATACGCTTCGCCGTCGAGCTGATAGCGCTGTTCCGATTCCAGCGCGGCGAGGAGGAACAGTTTCGAATGGGGCCGCAGGGTGATGATCGATCCTTCGGTCGTCGTATAGACCACGGGGTCGGATACGGCTTCGGCCAGGAGTTCGGGGGCGTTGGAGCGGGTCAGGATCAGCCACCCCAGCGCCACCACCGCAAGGAAGCTGGCCAGGATGGATACGCGTGTGAAGGTGCTGCGCAGGCGCTGGCGCGGGACGGGAGGGCGCGCTGTCGCGCTCGGGGTAGCGGTAACCTGTTCGACGATCGCCTGCCACATCCGCGCGGAGATCTCGGGGGTCGGGAGGGCGTCTGCCTGGACCGCTCGATGCGCCTCCTTGTGGGCATCGAGCACCTCGAAAAGCGAATCGAGGGCGCCGTCGGTCGCGCCTTCCTCAAGGCGTTTTCCGAGCTGACGTGCAGCCTGCAGATCGCGGTCGTTTTCGGGTAGTGGCAGATCACTCATCGTACTACTGGCCAGGTCATGCGCTTCGATCAGGGCATCAGCCACCGCCCGGCACGCCGGCCGGACGGTGGTTGTGCGTGCAGTCTATCAGCCGTCGTTGCGGCCGCCATCGTTCGAACCGCCGTTTTCGCCCTCGTTCTCACGGTCGTTGTCGTCGCCGCGGTTATCGTGGCGCTCGCGTTCGCCGTCGCGGAGATTGACGCGGTAGATCCGGTTGAGACCCAGGAAGCGGAGCAGCGCATGGCCGTCGCCTTCGAGATCGATGGTACCTTCGGTCTCCTTGAGGGTGGTCTCGCCGTTGATGGTTTCCGTTAACGTCATCGTATACTGAATGGTGCCCGTGACCTTGGTCTCGAGCTCATCATCGGAACCCGTGCTGTCGGTAGCGGCCTGCGAGATGGTGACGTCCACCGTCTCCATGGAGAGGGTATAGGAGCCTTCGATGCTGAGGGAGTCTCCCTGGGTCTTGGTGAAGGTCCCTTCCTTGGTCTGCGTGCCGGAAAGGGTGGCGACGTCGGCCGTGCCGTTGAGTCCGGCCAGGTTCCACTGCGCGACCTGCTCCATGCCGGCCGTGCGCGTGTCGCCGTTGCCGAAGGTGTAGGCCGCGGTGCCGCTGCGGGTGCCTTCGAACGCGATTTCCGCGATGGAGCGGCGCGCCGCGATGGGTTCAGCGACAAAAGCGCCGGCGGAGTCCATGAAGACGTACTGGAGATTCACATCCACCGACTTGGAGCAGTTTTCCGCCTCGTGCTGGCGGCTGTAGGCGATCGTGAAGGTACCGGTCGCCGGATCGTAGCTGCGCGAATAGTCGCGGTTGACGCCGCGGCAGGGACGAAGCGACGGGTTATTCCAGAAATTCCGGCCCGAGTAGGCGATGCGCTGGTTTTCAACGTTCGCCGTCATGTCGTTCAGGTCGGCCATGAGGCCTTCGCTCTGGTCGGCGAGCGATTCGGCCATCAGTTCGGAAGCGAGTTCGAGGTCCTCGGCGGTCATGGCCACCACTTCCGGTTCGTTGTTGTTGAGCACGTCGCAGCCAGACAGGGCGAAGACGATCAGCGCTGAAAGGAGGTACGCGCCTTTTATGTTCGTGCGTTTCATGACAGGTTGTTTGATTATGGGTAAGTCAGGAGATGAGCGGTGGGGCACGTCGTTCAACAGCAGTACACCGAAGGAAATGGGCACCCCCAAGAGCATATGCGCGGGGTGCAACGAGGAGGGGACGAAAGGCTAGGGTCCGCTATGCACGCGGTGGTAGCCCTACCGGTACTGGGCCATGGCCACGCGGATGCTTTTGAGGGCGTAGGCCATCTGGTTTTCCACCGTCTTGATGCTGATCCCGAGCATCTCGGCGGTTTCCCTGTAGGTGAGGTCTTCGAGAAAGCAGAGTTCGAACACGGCGCGCCGGCGCTCCGGGAGGGCCGCGATCGCCTGACCCAGTGTCTCCCGCATGGATTGGAAGTCGTGATCGGTATCCGGAATCTCCGGTGTCGCGTGCGTCTCCAGCGTCGCCTGGCGGTCGAATTTCGCCGTATCGCGGAAGTGGTTGAGCGCCCGTGTGTAGCCGATCCGGAAGAGAAATGCGCGGATCGATTTGTTTTCGTCGATCTGGTCCCGCTTTTCCCAGATCATGACAAAGGCGTTCTGCACGATGTCGGCGGCGGTTTCTTCGTCCATGCCGCGCCGGCGCAGGTAGCCAAACAGCACGCCGTGATACCGGTCGAAGAAATGCTTGAAGGCGCCGTGATCGCCTCGCTTGATGCGCCGCGCAAGCTCGATGTCTTCCAGCGTCTGCGTGACGTGGACCGCGAGGAAAACGAGCAAAGTGACAACAGACAGGGTAGGCAACACGGTAACGGGTCGGTCAGTAGGTCTGCGGGGCAGGTGGTGCCTGGCGGGCGTTGCAACCTCCATGCCGCAACCCGCGCGCCGGCGTCTTCCAACGCGGGCACTCCGGGTATACATGCGCATTTTGCCTGAAGGAGTACCCGCGGTCGGCCCCGAAGGGTGAAACTGAACAGGCAAGACATGGTTCTTACCCCATCCGTACCGTTTCGAACCGCTCCGGCATGCGCATACGTCCCCGACATATCGCGAGTTTGCTGCTCTCCGTCCTGATCACGGGGAGTATCTTGGCGCCTACGGTACACAACCTGTTGCACGAAGCGGCGAACGAATACGTCTCGTTCGAACGTCACAGCTCGTCCGATCAGGTCAATTTTGATATCGAATGCAACCGCCCGCATGCACCGGAGCGGCCCTGCATCTTCTGTACGCAACTCTCCGTGCATGTCGGGATGCTCGCGGATGACGTGCCGGTATGGCTCGACACCCGCTCGTTGGTCATCCCCGATGTCCAGCTCGACAGGCAGCTCGTTGCCCGGCGGTGGGACATCCGTGGTCCGCCCGCTCTCGGTTGACTGATACCCGTTCCGCCGGCTCTCCGCCGATGCGCAACGGATGCTAGCGGCGACGCCCCGCGTCGCGATGGCGTCGTCTGAAGGACGCCCTGCAGTCAATCGAGCTTGACCATGCTGTCTACTTCTATGAGGCGGAAGTCCCTTCCGTCGCTTCTTGTCGCGCTACATCTGATCGTCGCCACCAGTGCGGCACAATCTGTTGAAGGGGTCGTGCGCGCATCCGATGCCGGCCCGCTGCCCGGCGTCAACGTCTATATCGAGTCCCTGGAGCGCGGCGCGATAACCGATGCCGATGGGCGCTATCGTATCGCCCGGTTGCCGGCGGGGACGTACGACATCGTGTTCAGTTATGTCGGATTTCGAACAGAGACGCGCCGTGTCCGTCTTCTGGAGGAGGATCTTACCCTCGACATGTCGCTGGAGCCGGATCGGGTATCGACCGGCGAAGTGCTGGTGTCGGCGGATCGGCAGGAGCAGCTGACCGTCGATACCCGATCGGTGGCCATGCTCGACGCGGCGGCGCTGGAGGATGCGCGGGGCCAGACCCTGGGAGAAACGCTCGAGCACCTGCCAGGGCTGGCCAGTTTGCAGACCGGTCCGTCCCTTTCCAAGCCGGTCGTGCGCGGCCTCCACAGCCAGCGTGTGCTCGTGCTCAACGCCGGCGTCGCCCAGGAGGGGCAGCAGTGGGGAGGCGAGCATGCGCCGGAAATCGACCCCTTCTCGCCCGTCCGTATCGAGGTGATCAAAGGAGTAGCCGGCGTCGAGTACGGGGTCGGCGCCATCGGGGGCGTCATTCGGCTCGAACCGCTCGAACTGCCCTACGTCCCGGGCACGCCCGTGCGTGGGCAATTTTCGGGCAACGGATTTTCGAACAACCGGCAGGGAGCCGGCGCAGTGTACCTCGAGGGCGTGTCCGATCGTTTGCCGGGTTTCGGATGGCGGGCGCAGGGGAGTTACCGGAAAGCCGGCGACGCCCACGCACCCGGCTACGTGATACCGAACTCCGCGTTCAGGGAAGCCAACGGAGCGCTGACTCTCGGATTCCGACGCGGATCGTGGAACTGGCTGAGCCACCTGAGCCATTTCGGAACCGAACTGGGGATTTACAGCGGCGCCCACATCGGCAACATGGAGGACCTGCTGCGTGCGATCGAGCGGGGCGAGCCGGCCACCTACGCGCCTTTCAGCTATGAGATCGGTCTGCCGAAACAGCGGATCGCGCACGACATGGCGACGCTGCGGGGCCAGTACCGGCTGTCGACGGGAGGACGCCTCGAGGTTCAGTACGGGGTGCAGAAAAATCGCCGGCAGGAGTTCGATGCGCATCGGGGGGGCCTCGACGATCCGGATGACGCGGCCCGGCCGGCGTTCGAGCTGTCGCTGGTCTCGCACAGCATCGAGGCCCGATTCCATCACAGGCCCCTGGGTCAGGTTTTCGGGGTGATCGGCGTCAATGGCACGAGCCAGCGAAATACGAACGGACGCACGGGATTTCTCATCCCGAATTTTCGTTCGTACGGCGGCGGCTTTTTTGCGCGGGAAACGCTGGTCAGAGGCCCGCTCCAGCTCGAGGCCGGCGCCCGCTTCGATCTCCACTGGGTGCGCGCGTGGCCCCGTGAAAACGGGGGCACCGGCGACTTCGTGCCGCGCATCCAGACCTTTGGCAGCCCCTCGGGCATGCTTGGCGCCATCTGGGAGTTCGCCCCGTCGTGGTCGCTCGCGACGAACCTGGGTACCGCATGGAGGCCGCCGAGCGTCAACGAGCACTACAACTTTGGCGTGCATCATGGGACCGCTCAGTTCGAAATCGGCGATCCGTCGCTCGGTCGAGAGCGCAGCTTCGGGCTGGACGCCACCCTCCGACACACCGGCGCGCGTACGCGTCTCGAACTGAGCGCCTACCAGACCAGGTTCGACGGGTTCATCTACCTCTTCCCGGACCCTGTACCCCGGGTCACGATTCGCGGGACTTTCCCCACCTTCCGCTACGCCCAGGCGGACGCCCAGCTCGCGGGGGTCGACGGATCGGTGGAATACGACGTCATTCCCGCCCTGACGGTCGGCGCGGTTGCCTCCCTGGTGCGCGGCGACAACCTGGAGTCGAATGAGCCCCTCTTCCAGATGCCGGCGGACCGGCTCCGCCTCGTCGCTCATGTCAATCTGCCGGACATCAAGGCCCTCCAGGACCCTCATCTCGAATTCGAAGCGCTCCTCGTAGCCCGTCAATCCCGCTTCCCCGCCGGCGCGGACTATACCGATCCGCCTCCGGGCTACCGCCTCCTGAACGGGGCGTTCGCTGCGAACCTGGTTCTCGGCGGGACGCCGATCCACGTCCATGCCTCCATCGAGAATGTGCTGAACACCGCCTATCGCGACTACCTCAGCCGCTTTCGCTATTTCATCGACGACCCCGGAAGAAGCTTCGTGCTTCGATTGAGTGTGCCGATAGGCGCTCCACGTCCGTGAAGCGCCCATCGGACGTCCAGGAAACCCGGGCATCCGGCGCGGCAACGCCGGGGCCGGGTCATGTTCAACCCAACCCAACCCAGGAAACCATGAACAACCTACCGAACACCCTTCGTATCGTTTCATCGCTGGCCCTCGTGGCGGCGATTCCTTTTCTCTCCGGTTGCGACTCGGAGGAGCCCGATCCCTCCGCCGGCGAGACGGAGTTCATCACCCAGGTGCGGCTGACGCTCACGCCCATGAGTGGCGGCTCTGCCGTCGTCGTGCAGGCGGACGACCCGGACGGGGATGGCGCCAATCTGACCATCGACGCGATCCAGCTCACCGCCGGCGAAACGTATACCGGCACGATCGTCCTCTACGACGGTGTGAACGATGAGGATATCACCGCGGAGGTGCAGGCCGAGGCGGAAGAGCACCAGTTCTGGTATCAGGCCGAGGGCGGCATAGCGGATCGCATCACTGTGACGATCACCGATCAGGATGCCAACAACCTGCCCATCGGTCTGGCTTTCACGCTGGCGGTGAGCGATGGCGGCGCGGCGACGGGCACGTTCAATGTAGCCCTGAGCCACTACGACGCGTCGCCTAAAGACGGGACCGGCCGGAGTGACGAGACGGATGTCGACATCGATTTCCCGGTGTCGATCGTTCCCTGATCGCCGGAAAACGGTCTGGTGTGCCGCTTAGAACGGGGCGTCGCCGCCTGGCGGAAGGGGAATCGCCGGCGGCCCGCCCCGGTCTCCGCCGAAGTCGTACGAGCCGCTCTGCTCCTGGATGTAGCCGGTCAGGTTTTCGAAGCGCGCGTACTGGTTCACGAACGCGAGCTGAACGTCTCCGATCGGACCGTTGCGTTGCTTGGCAATGATGATTTCGCCGATGCCTTCGGTTGAATTGCCGTTTTCGTCCACCGTGATGCCGTAGCGTTCCGCGCGGTAGATAAACGCGACGAGGTCGGCATCCTGTTCGATGGAGCCGGATTCGCGCAGGTCGGACAACTGCGGCCGTTTGTCGCCGCCGCGGGTTTCGACCGCGCGGCTGAGCTGCGACAGGGCGATGACGGGCACGTCGAGTTCTTTGGCGAGCGACTTGAGCGAGCGCGATATCTGCGCGATTTCCTGTTCGCGGTTCGCGTTTTTGCCGCCACCGCTGCCGTGCATGAGCTGGAGGTAGTCGACGATCACGAGCCCGATATTGTGTTCGGCCTTGAGCCGCCGGCACTTGGCGCGCAGTTCCAGCACGCTCAGGCCCGGCGTGTCGTCGATATAAATCGGGGCCGCCGACAGCTTGCCGGCGGCGCGCGCGAGCCGGGGCCAGTCCTCGTCGCGGAGCCGGCCGGTTCGGGCCGCCTGCGCATCGACGCGGGCCTCGGACGTCAGCAGACGCTGCGCCAGCTGCTGGGCGCCCATTTCCAGCGAAAAGATGGCGACGCCGGCGGGACTCTCCGGGTGCAGCGCCGCATTGCGGGCCACGGCCAGGCTGAATGCCGTCTTCCCCATCGACGGGCGTGCGGCCAGGATGATGAGGTCGGTTTTTTGCCATCCACCGGTCATGTCGTCCAGCCGCGTGAAGCCGCTCGGCACCCCGGTGATGCCGCCCTCGCGGCCATGGACGGCTTCCAGCGAGGCCAGCGTGCCTTTCAGCACCTCGTTCATCGAGGTCGCCGAGCGGCGCAACTGGTTGTCGGAGATCCTGAAGATCTCGCGCTCGCTGGAGTCGAGCAGCTCGAAGGCGTCCGTGCTGGGTTCGTAGGCCTGCCCGATCAAGCCCGTCATCGTCTCGATCATCTTCCGGAGCAGCGATTTCTCGGCGATGATCCGGGCGTGGTATTCGACGTTGGCGGCCGTGTCGACGTGTGTCGTCAGCTCGGTCAGGTAATAGGAGCCCCCGATTTCCTCAAGCTGGCCGCGCCGGCGCAGTTCTTCCGTCAGGGTGATGATGTCGACCGGGTTGCCGCGTTCGAAGAGCGCCAGCACACCGTGGTAGATGATCTGATGCCGCGTCAGATAGAAGGTGTCCGGCGGCAGGATTTCGATGGCGCGCGGGATCGCGTCGCGCTCGATCAGCATGGCGCCCAGGACCGACTTTTCCACCTCGGTAGCCTGCGGCGGCATCCGCCCGCCCTGTTCGACCATGCGCTTCCCGGCCGCGCGCGGCGAGCGCTCGCGCTGCGTCATCTTGTCCAGTGGATAGCTGGCCCCGTCTTCCGAAATGTTGAATCGGGGCGGATTCGGGTCGTCGTAGTCGGACATGCAGCGGTACGGATTCCTGGTTCGATACCCACATCGCGGTCGCGCCGGTTCGGCGGAGCCGCAGCGCCATAGCAGCTAAGGTCCGTCTGCTACGCGCTCAGGGTGCGGTTAGTTCGTCGTATTTATCGCGCAGCATCTGGACGTCCTCCCAGGTCGGGCGCTTCCATTGCGGGTTTCGGAGCAGGGCGGCGGGATGGTAGGTGACCATCGTCGGGATGCCATGAAAATCGTTGAATTTGCCACGCAGCGAAGCGAGGGTGACCTGTTTTTCGAGCAGGTTATTGCCGGCCGTCTTGCCCACGCACAGGATCAATTTGGGTTGGATGAGGGCAATCTGTTTGTACAGGATCGGGATGTGCGCGGCCACTTCATCGGGCAGTGGATCGCGGTTGTTGGGTGGCCGGCTTTTGAGGATGTTGGCGATGTACACGTCATCCCGCGTGAAATGGATGGCTTCCAGGATCTTCGTCAGGAGCTGGCCGGCGCGGCCTACAAACGGCTCCCCCTTCTGGTCTTCATCGGCGCCCGGAGCTTCCCCGATGACCATCAGATCCGCATGCGGATTGCCCACGCCGAATACCGGGTTGATGCGCGTCGTATCCAGCGGGATGAGCACGGTGGAGGCGACGTAATCCCGCACTTCATCCAGCGTCGTCATCGCATGGAGCGGTGAAGTCGGTGCGATCAGGGCTTCAATGCGTTTGTAGGGCGAGCCATCCTGTGCTCGGGGCGGGGTCTCGGGGGCTCCAGCGTGGGGTTCGGTCATGGGCCGTTGCGGGGTGTCAATCGGTGATGGTGGGGGGAGAGGGGCCGGATCGACCGGCGTGATTGCGAGGGGGGGCGTTTCATCCGCAACGGCGGCAGCCCGCTCTTCCGGTTTCGCGGGCTCGATCGGCACGTAGGGCCCTTGCAGCGCCAGCTCGAACGCGATGGCCTGCTTGAGCAGGGAGCGAGGATCCTCCATGATCGTATACCGGTCTGAGCGATGAGCGGAAAAGCGTGGTTGAACAGCCCCCGGGCTGCCGTCAAGATAGGAAACGCGACGCTGCCTCGCTTACCCGGATGCGGGCGCACGATGTATTTTTGATCTCACCGACACACTCCTCCCTGGTCATTATGGATCCCTACATTCGGATGCTCCAGCAGGGGCAAACCCTCGCCATGATCGCCGGCCTGGTGATCCTCGCGCTGCTGGAACACGCGCATCCGTTCTACGACTTTTTCCGGGGCGAACCGGGGTCGCGCGGCCGGCATGCCGTACGCAATCTGCTCCTCGGCGCCCTGAACGGTCTCGTCGTGTCGCTGGGCTTCGTGTGGCTCTGGTTCCTGGCGACCGCCTGGGCGGAAGCCAACCAGTTCGGCATCATGAACCAGCTGAGCGCGCGTTTCGGCATCCCGGGCTGGGCCCACGCGGTCGGGGCGATGCTGTTGATCGATGCCTGGATGTATGTGTGGCACCGCGTCAATCATGTCGTTCCGTTCCTGTGGCGTTTTCATCGGGTGCATCATGCGGATCCGCACATGGATGTCACCACCGCCAGTCGTTTTCACCTGGGCGAGATCGTGCTGTCGTCGCTCTTGCGCGTGCCGGTGCTGATCCTGGCCGGCGCGCATCTGTGGGAGCTGCTGGTGTATGAGACGCTGATGTTCGCGGTGGTTCAGACGCAGCACGCCAACATCTTTTTCCCCGATCGGCTCGATCGCGCCCTGCGCACGGTGATCGTGACGCCGGCGATGCACAAGGTGCACCATTCCCGCTGGCAGCCTGAAACGGACTCCAACTACAGCTCGCTGTTCTCCATCTGGGACCGCCTCGGGCGGTCTTTCCGGATCAGAAAGGATCTCTCAACCCTGCGGATCGGGTTGGATGAAATGGATGACGAACGCTACCAGACCGTTGGGGGGATGGTCAGGACGCCTTTTCTGTCGATCCCGAGATCGGAAGGGGCCGAGGAAGATCGGTCCGTCAGGCGATCCGCCGAAGGATAGCGGCCGCGACCTGAGGTTTCGGCATGAGCGGGAGGGCTTCCTGCCGGCCATCGCGGGCGAGCAGCGTCACTTTGTTCGTGCCCGTTCCGAAGCCGGCGCCGGGCTCGGTCATGTCGTTGAGCACGATCCAGTCGAGGTTTTTGCGCGCGAGTTTGCCCTGGGCGTGCTCGATGCCGTGGTCGGTCTCCAGCGCAAAGCCCACCAGGATCTGGTCGGGTCTTTTCTGCGCGCCCAGCGTGGCCAGAATATCGATGGTGCGGCGAAGTGCGATGGAGAGGTCGCCGTCCGCCTTTTTTACTTTGGTGTCGGAGCGTTCCGCCGGCGTGTAGTCTGCCACGGCCGCGGCCATGATGACGAGGTCGGCGTCGCTGCGGGATAACACGGCATCCGCCATCTCGGCGGCCGACTCGACGCCCACGAAGGTGACGCCGTGCGGTGGTTGCAGGGCGGTGGGGCCACTCACGAGCGTCACGCGCGCGCCGGCGCGTGAGGCGGCATCGGCGAGCGCGTAACCCATCGTGCCGGTGGAGTGGTTGGAGAGAAAACGGACGGGATCGATGGCCTCGCGCGTCGGACCGGCGGTGACCAGCACGTGTTTGCCGGCGAGGTCGGGCAACGAGGCCGGCTGCAGCTCGCCGAGGATGCGTTTGAGGATCTGTTCGGGCTCGGGCAGGCGTCCCTGGCCGATGAGGCCGCTCGCGAGCGGTCCGTGCTCCGGCGGCATGATGCGGTATCCGTAGTCCCGCAACGTGGCCAGGTTGGCGGTCGTGGCCGGATGGAGGAACATGTCGTGGTCCATCGCGGGGCACACGAGGATGGGGCAGCGGGCCGACAGCGCCGTGGCGGTCAGCATCGAATCACAGGCGCCGTGAGCGAGTTTGGCGATGGTGTCCGCGGTTGCGGGAGCGACGACAAACAGGTCGGCCCAGAGGCCGAGTTCGACGTGACGCGTCCAGCCCATGGCCGGCGTGTCCGGGAAAATCTCGATGGGGACGTCGCGGCCGGAGAGGGTGCCGAGGGTGAGCGGGGCGATAAACCGTGTGGCGCCGGCAGTCATCAGCACCTGTACCTCGGCGCCGGCTTTTTTCAGCAACCGCGTCAGTTCGGCCGCTTTATACGCGGCGATGCTGCCGCAAACGCCCAGAATGAGCTTGCGGCCTTCGAGAGATAGGGAGGCGCTCATGGCGATGGACGCCGGACGAGGCCGCGCGCGCCGATCAGAGGCCTTCGTCCTCGTTCGGATTACGGAAGTAGATCTCGCGGTCGAGCATCTCGTTGATCGCCACTTCCGGCGGCTTGGCCCGCTTTTCGTATTCGATCGAGGTGCGCACCTGCTCTTCCGTCATCCGCGTGTCTTCCATCTCGGGGCCAAACCCTTCGAAATAGGACAGCTTCTCATCCAGTTCGGCCTTCCCCTTGGAGGACAACTGACGGGCACGCTTCGAGAGGATCGCAACGGTTTCGAAGATGCTGCCCGTTTCGCTGGTCAGCGCGCTTACGTCGATGGTTCGAATGGCCATAAATACGGATAGGGCTTGGTATCGCAGAGAATAAAGTACGCCGGCATCCGGCCGGAAAGAGGCGTCAGATGTCCGTCGTCGCGTGATTTCGCTCGGCCAGAAACTCGCGTATCAGCTCTAATGTTTCCTCCACCGCCGTTTCGAGGTCGTCGTTCAGGACGACGTGGTCGCACCGCGACGCGTACCCCATCTCCATTTTCGCCCGATCCAGCCGCACCTTTAACCGATCCTCGGACTCCGTCCCGCGATTCGAGAGGCGATCTTCGAGGGCCGCCATGGAAGGCGGTCGGATGAAGAGCACGAGGGCGTCGTCGCCCAGCAATTCCTTGACGCGCATGGCGCCGCGCACATCCAGGTCGAGCAGCGCGGTGCCGACGCGTCCGATCCGTTCGATCTCGGAGAGCAGCGTGCCGTAGTAGCAGCCGGGGTAGACCTCCTCGTATTCGAGGAAATCGCCGGCGTCGACCCGCCGTTCGAACTCGGCCGCGGACAGGAAATGGTAATGGATGCCTTCCTTTTCGTAATCGCGGGGCGGGCGCGTGGTGGCGGAGACCGAAAACTTAAGCGTGGGGCATGCCGCGAGAACCCGCCGTGCAATCGTGGTCTTGCCGGCGCCACTGGGCGCTGTCAGCACTACGACGCCGTACCGGGATGGGGTTGCGTTCATTCAATATTTTGAACTTGCTCTCGAATTTTTTCGAGCTCTTCTTTCATCTCGACGGCCAGGTGAGCGACACGCGCATCGTTGGCTTTCGAGCCGATGGTGTTCACTTCGCGATTGATCTCCTGGACGATGAAGTTCAGCTTGCGTCCGACGGGCTCGTCGCTCGTCATGGCCTCGCGGAACATCTGCACATGCGAGGCCAGCCGTACGCACTCCTCGGTGACGTCGAGCCGATCGGACAGCATGACGATCTCCATTTCGAGCCGGTCGCGGTCCACCCGATCGTCGCTGAAGAGTTCGGCCAGGCGTTCCGTCATCCGGGCGCGGGCCTCGGCGATGCGTTCCGGTGCGCGGGTTTCGACTTCCCGAAGCCGCTCTTCGATCAGATTGAGCCGCATCGCGAGATCCTGCCGGAGCGCCTCGCCCTCCTGCAGCCGCATGGCGGACAATTGCTGGATGGCTTCTTCGGTCGCGGCGATCAACAGGTCCCGCGTGGCGTCTCCCGGTGCAAGGGTCTCTTCGACAGTAGTGATAAGATCCGGGAAGTTCAAGAGATGGCTCAGAGAAACCGGTTCGTCGATGCCGGCTTCCCGCGCCAGCGTCTTCAGCACCTGGGTATAGCCCCGCACCTGGACGGGGTCGATCCGAACGGGCATGGCCACGTCGCCCGCCGTCTCGGGCTGCACGGAGATGCTGATCCGGCCCCGCGAGATCGAGAGCTTGACCTGGTTCTGAACCGCATTCTCATACTCGGCAAGCTGACGGGGCATGCGCGACGAAATCTCGCAGTAGCGGCTGTTTACGGAGCGGATTTCGACAACGAGCGCCAGGGTATCGTTCTGGGCGCGGCCACGGCCGAAGCCGGTCATGCTTGCAATCATAGGAGCTAGGGGAGGGTTGAACCGGGGCGCCAGAAGGGGCCGGCAATACCAGACGATCGATGATAAAAGAGCCGGATCGCGGGCGCGATCCGGCTCAGGAGTCGCGGCGGAGAGAGAGGGATTCGAACCCTCGGTACCCCGATAGGGGCACACACGCTTTCCAGGCGTGCACCTTCAGCCACTCGGTCATCTCTCCATCGAGTCAGGAAGCAGGGTCTAGCATATCCCCAGTCATGGAGACAAGTTCCGACCGCCGCCGCCTCACACTTCCATGATTTCCTCTTCCTTGCGCTGGAGCAGTTTATCGATGCTCTCGATGTGGCGGTCCGTCATCCCCTGCAGCTTCTCTTCCGCCTCGTAGCGCATGTCCTCGGGGAGGTTTTCGTCCTGCTGGAGCGACTTGATTTCGTCCTTCACGTGCCGGCGGATGTTGCGCACGGCGACGCGGGCGTCTTCGCCGCGCGTCCGGGCCGTCTTGGCGAGGTCGCGCCGGCGTTCTTCGGAAAGCGGGGGGACGGGCACACGGATGATGACGCCGTCGTTGGACGGCATCACGCCGATGTTGGCCGCGATGATGGCCTTCTCGATATCGTTGAGCGCGGAGCGGTCCCAGGGCTGGACGACGAGGAGGTCCGGCTGCGGGGCCGAAACGTTGGCCATCTGGTTGAGCGGGGTATTCGCTCCGTAATACGTAACGCGGATATGCTCGAGCATGGCCGGCGTGGCGCGGCCCGCCCGGATGCTGCTCAACTCATGACGCAGATGCTCCATCGCCCGATTCATCTTGTCCTCGGCGTCATCCAGCACCATTTTGATCATCTCGTCAACCATCGTTCAACCTTTCAGTCAAAGTTCGGGAGGTATCGTGCAACGGGAAGGCTGCCCGTTCTGCTAGCGGGGAGCCATGGAAACAGCCGGCTGGCCGGTCCAGTAGACGAGCGTCCCGATCGATTCGCCCTTGATGACCCGGAGCAGGTTGCTCGGATCGTCCATGTTGAAGACGATGATGGGTTGCCGGCTTTCCTTGCACAGCGTGAAGGCGGTCATATCCATTACTTTCAATTCGCGCTGGATGACCTCGCTCCCATGGATGCGGGCGAAGCGCTCCGCGGTCGGGTCCTTCTCGGGGTCGGCGGTGAAGATACCGTCTACCCGCGTGCCCTTGAGGATCACATCCGCATCGATCTCCAGCGCGCGCAGGGACGCCGCCGTGTCGGTCGTAAAATACGGATTCCCCGTACCCGCGCCAAAGATGACGACGCGGCCTTTTTCGAGATGACGGATGGCGCGCCGGCGGATGAAGGGCTCGGCGATCTCGTCCATGTGGATGCTCGACTGCAGGCGCGTCTTGAGGCCGGCCTGTTCGAGGGCATCCTGCAGGGCCATGGCGTTGATCATCGTGGCCAGCATGCCCATGTAGTCGGCATGCGCGCGTTTCATGCCCTGCTTGGCGTCGATGCCCCTGAAGATGTTGCCTCCGCCGATGACGATGGCGACTTCGGCGCCGAGCTGGCGTGCATCCCGCACCGCGTTCGCGTAGCCGGTGAGCACCTCGTCGTCAATGCCGTAATCCTTTTTTCCGAGCAGGGCTTCACCGCTCAATTTCAGCAGCACGCGCTTGTAGCGGAGGGTATCAGTCGTTGGAGTGTCCTCTTGCATAATCACGGAACGCGGGGTGCATCGGTGAACGGTTCAACTATCGCTTCCATACCTGTAAGACAGCGTCTGGATCCGGTCGTTTCAGTGGAGCCGGCGGGCAGACGAACAGGGGAAAGAGAGGGGTGAAAACGCGATGGGGGATTGGCGAAGTGGGGTAAGAAATCGGCCAGTCTCCAGAAAAAGAAACGCCCTGGCAGGCGGGTGCCTGCCAGGGCGGATGCCGTAGCGCAATCAGTCGCCGAGGGCGAATCGGTAGAAGGTTCGCACATCCACCGAAGCCTGTCGCAGCATTTCTTTCACGGTGATCGAGGCATCCTTCACGAAGGGCTGTTCGATCAGCACGTTGTCCTTGTAGTAGCGCTGCAGCTTGCCCTGGGCAATTTTATCGAGCATCGCCTCGGGCTTGCCGTCGTTCCGGGCGGCTTCGCGCGCGATCTCGATTTCTTTCTCCTTCAGGTCGTTCGGCACTTCGTCGGGGCGCGTGGCGACCGGGTTGAGGGCGGCAACCTGCATGGCTACGTCGCGACCCGCATCGGCGGTGTTGCCGTTGCCCAGCATCTCCACCAGCACGCCGAGCCGCGAGCCCGGGTGCACGTAGGGCACGATGACGCCATCGGACGACGAGGCGACCTGAAAGCGGCGGATGTCCACCTTTTCGCCCACCTTGCCGGTCAGCGCGAGCGCGGCCGACCCGACCGTTTCGCCCTTGTACGGCAGTGCGAGGAGCGCGTCGGCGTCGGCCGGCTTCTTCTCGAGCACCACCGATGCGACGCCTTCCGCAAACTGCGTGAAATCGTCGCTCCGGGCGACGAAGTCGGTCTCGCAATTAACTTCCACGATCGCGCCACTCTTGCCGTTCGAGCTGACCGCCGTGACGATCAGGCCTTCCTTCGCGTCGCGATCGGCGCGGTTGGCGGCGACTTTCTGGCCTTTTTTGCGGAGCAGGTCGATGGCGGCGTCGAAGTCGCCATTCGCCTCGGCCAGGGCCTTTTTACAATCCATCATACCGACTCCGGTGATTTCGCGGAGTCGTTTCACATCCTGGGCAGAAATCGACATGGTAGTATCGTTCGCTTTAAATCAAGATCAGTAACACGGCAGAAAACAGCGGGGACGATCAGGCGTCGTCTTCTTCGTCCGCCGTCTCTTCTTCGATCGCATCGGGCTCATCGGCCTCGAGTTCCATCTCCAGGCGTTCGCTTTCCGCTTCTTCTTCGGCGGCATCGATGCCCTTCGCCTTATAGCCTTCGTTGATGGCGGCGGCGATCACGGACGTGATCAGGTCGATCGACTTGAGCGCGTCGTCGTTGGCGGGGATCGGGAAGTCGACCAGATCCGGATCGCAGTTCGTATCGACGATCGCAATGATCGGAATACCGAGCTTGCGCGCTTCCTTGACGGCGATGTGCTCGCGGTTGATGTCGACGATGAACGCCGCGCCCGGCAGCTTCGGCATGTCGGCGATACCCTTGAGCACCTTTTCGAGCTTCTCGCGCTCGCGCTGCTTCATGAGCCGCTCTTTTTTCTTGAGCTGATCGACCGTGCCGTCATCTTCCATCTTCTTGATGTCCTCCATCCGGCGGATGCTTTTCCGGATGGTCTGGAAGTTGGTCAGCGTGCCGCCGAGCCAGCGTTCGACGGTGTACGGGGACTTGCACGACTCGGCGTGGACGCGGACGATGTCCTTCGCCTGCTTCTTGGTGCCTACGAAAAGGATGCGCCGGCCCATCTTGGTGAAGCGGATGGCGGCTTCCGCCGCGGCGTCCAGCATCGCCTGTGTCTGCATCAGGTCGATGATGTGGATACCGTTGCGCTCCATGAAGATGTAGGACTTCATCTTCGGGTTCCACCGGCGGGTGAGGTGGCCGAAGTGCGTGCCGGCTTTCAGCAGGGATTCGATCGGGACGCGATGCCCGGTAGTCTGTTCGTTGCTCATGATAGTCGGGTTGATTTCCGCTACGCCCGTCGCTTACCTGGCCAGACCTCGGTACGAGGCCACCCGGTCAGGTATCGGGTGCGTATGAGTGATTTCAGAAGAAAATACGCGAGGGCAAGGCGCCTAGCGTTTCGAGAACTGGAAGCGTTTGCGGGCTTTCGGCCGGCCGTACTTCTTACGTTCGACCATGCGCGGGTCGCGGGTCAGCAGGTCCGCGTCGCGGAGCTGCTTCTTCAGCGCTTCGTCGTACTTGACGAGCGCGCGCGCGATGCCCAGGCGAATTGCCTCGGCCTGGCCCGTCGGGCCGCCGCCGTTCGTGTTCACCACGACATCGAAGTTGCCGGTCGTCCCCGTCGTATCGAAGGGCGACAGAATCTCCTTGCGCCGCCAGGAAAGCGGGAAGTAATCTTCGATCGTGCGTTTGTTGATGGTGATCGTGCCGTTGCCGGAACGCAGATACACGCGCGCTACCGACGTTTTACGACGGCCGATCGCCGCGAATTGTACAGGTGCAGACATAATGGATAGATCGCAGTGCTACGGTGTTGTGAACCAGGACTAGAGCGCGAGAGGCTGCGGGTTCTGCGCCTCGTGCGGATGCTCCGGCCCCGCGTATACTTTGAGTTTCTTCAGCATCTGGCGCCCCAGCGGCCCCTTGGGCAGCATCCCCTTGACCGCGTTTTCGACCGCAAAGGTCGGCTTCCGCGTCCGCATCTCCTTGGGGGTCCGGATCTTCACGCCGCCCGGATACCCGGTGTGGCTGAAGTATTCCTTGTCGGTCTCTTTCTTTCCGGTGAACCGGACTTTGTCCGCATTGATCACGATGACGTGGTCACCGGTGTCGATGTGGGGCGTGTAACTGGGTTTGTGCTTGCCGCGTAGCAAGGTGGCGACATGCGACGCGAGGCGACCCACAACCACGTTTTCCGCGTCGATCACGTGCCACGCGCGTTCAACGTCCACCGGCCGTGCGCTGTAGGTCTTAAAGCTGTTGGTATCCATCGGGACCCCTCTTTCAGCGTTTCAGGAAGAATAAAAATGGCAATAAGCAGGCCCCGACAGGGCCAGAGCCAGCCTTTAACCGCAATGCTAGCGCCGGGATCCCGGCACTTTTGGGCGAGGACTGACACGCCACGCAGATTCCGATGTTTTCAATCCGCGCATTCTTCCTTCAATCTTGATGAAGTTTATGGGCGTCATAAATGGTGGCGCTCGGCCCTGTGATCGCTTATTTTTTTGGGAGGAACGACCAGCCTCCCCCATGTCCTCCTTCGACGCCCTCCACGCCCTCAAGCGCAACCTCCCCTTCGCGATCGACGACATCGATCGCGTAAACGCCCTCTATGCGGACTGGCTGCGGCACCGCCGGCCGGCCGATATCCGCGTGATCGATCTATGGACCTACTGCTTCGTATGGCGCTACCTGTTGACCAAATTCCTGCGGGACCCCTCGCTCAATGAGGTCGATCTCGACAGCCTCCTCGGCCGGATCTACGAGCAGGTCGTCGACAAACGCCATTCCCTCCAGAACCGGGATCGCTACGCGAGCTGGGTGAGCGTGGTGTGTCACAACCAGTATGTCAACTACCGGCGCCTCACGCACCCCGAGATGATTCGGGGCCTGCCGCCGGAGACGGCCCTCGTCGAAGAGCCGGCCATTCAGCATGACGATGTGCTGGTGCTCTATCGCGCCCTCACCGCCGCGATAGGCCGGCTTCCCGAGTACCTGCGCGACGTGTGCGAACTGAAGGTGGTTCACGGCCGAACGTACGAGGAGATCGGGAGGCTGACCGAAAAAAATATCGTGGTGGTGCGCTCCTATATCAACCGTTCGTTGCAACGCCTCCGCGCGGACCCGGACTTCGTGCTGTTCTGCCGGCATCATTTCGATGAAGAATCCGCCAATGAGGGTACGCACCGGCCGCGCCGGCTGTCTGGTAGGGAAAACGAGATCGAACCATGACGCGAACGATAGAGGAATACATCCTGAGTTATGGCGTACTGGGCGAGGCCGCCCGTCGCGACGTCGAGGCCTATGTGGCCAACCACCCGCACTACGCCGGCGTGCTGGAAGAGGCCCGGGCGCTTTTCGAGGAAATCCAGTCGGCGCCCCCCCGCCCGTCCGATGCCGACATGGCGGATCGCCTGATCGATGCGTTGTTCGACCAGGTGAAGCCGGACCACGACACGCTGCTCGAAACGATCGCGGCTTCGCCGGCGCTGTCTGCCCGCTATCGCGAACTGGCCGACCGCCTCCAGCGTCTCACCGCCCCGGTCGACCCGGTGGCCCGTTTTGAGCAGCTGTCCGGGCATTCCCTGGCCGACCTCGCGGCCGACCGGGAGGAGCAGGCGCGGCGGGACCGCGCACCGCTCCAGCGGGCCGGCCGTTTCTTGCGCCGACGCGGCATAGTGCTGGCGACCGTGGCCGTGGTCTGTCTCCTCGTCGGCATTCCTTCGGCCCGGCTTCGGGCGATTGACCGGCTGGCGTACATGCCGGCGTCGGAACTCGACCTGGACGGGTACGACACGATCGTGCGCGGCGAGGCCCTGCCGGACGGCGACATCCCGGCGGACCTGGCCTACCGGTACGCGCTGGCGTCTTTCAAGCACGCGCGGTCTTCCGGATTCGGCCTCTTTCCCCGGTACGACGCCGACGCGCTGGATCGGTCGGCCGCGCTGCTGAAACGGGTGATTCAGGACGCGTCTTCGACGTCGTTTCTGGGACAGGAAGCCCGGTTTGCGCTGGCAAAGGTGTATCTCGCCGGATCCGACGCGTCCGATGCGCGACCGCTGCTGGTGGAAGTAGCCGCCGGCGACTCGCATCGTGCAACGGAAGCCGCCGAACTGCTGGCTCGCCTGCGGGACTGATCCCGGAACGCGCGGCCGTCGTGCCTGTAGGGTTTGTTGTATGCAAGACGGTTCAGTGGCTCGTGGCCTGAAACACAGCACGTTGCCCCGTTCCCCGTATCCCGCCGCGTTTCCGGGAGCGGATTGAGCCGGTATCACCCTCGTCGGTAGCACGATGCGTTATATCCTGATTTGCGCGCTTTGGGGCTGTCTGTCTATCGGTTTAAAGGCCAGTGGGCAGGAGGCGTCGTTTCGCGTCGGTGCGGACATCTCATTTCTCGAAGAAGTGGAGGCCGGCGGCGGGGTGTTTTCGGAGGCCGGCATCACGGCAGATCCGCTGGCCATCCTGGCATCCCACGGTTTCAACGCGGCCCGTCTCCGGATCTGGCACACGCCCGAGGCGGGAAAAAACGGACTCGAAGAGACCCTCGCCGCCGCGCGGCGCGCAAAAGACGCCGGCCTCGACGTGCTGCTGGATTTCCATTACTCCGACAACTGGGCGGATCCCGGCAAGCAGTTTGTGCCGGCAGCCTGGGACGGATCAGGCTACGAAGTGCTTCGGGACAGCGTCCGCGCCTATTCGTTTCGCGTAATCCATGCGCTCGCCCGGCAGCAAACCCTCCCCGAGATCGTCCAGATCGGCAACGAGATCATCTGCGGGATGCTGTGGGATACGGGACGCGTCTGCGACGCCTTCAACACGTCCGCGCAGTGGAGCCGGCTGGCCGGATTGCTGGCTGCCGCGCGCGAGGGCGTGATGAGCGCCGTGCCGGCCGGCGAATCGGTGCAGATCATGGTGCATATCGATCGGGGGGGCGACAATGGGGGCAGCCGGTGGTTTTACGACCATCTGCAGGCGCAGGGGGTCGAGTTCGACCTGATCGGGCTGTCCTATTACCCGTGGTGGCACGGGACGCTGGACGACCTGTCGAATAACATGGCGGATCTCGCCGTCCGGTACGGGAAGGATATCATCGTCGTGGAAACCGGATATCCCTGGACGCTCCAGTGGAAGGACAATACCAATAATCTCGTGGGCGAAGCGGGGCAGTTGCTGGATGCGTATCCCGCCACCGTCGCCGGCCAGGAGGCTTACTTTCGCGAACTGCTTCGCCGCGTCAAGGCGACGCCGGGGCAGCGCGGGCGCGGCATCTACCTCTGGGAGCCGATCGCCATCAGTGCGCCGGGCTTTGGATCGGTGATGGAGAACCTGGCGCTGTTCGACTTCTCGGGCGCTGCGCTGGCGTCGCTCAAGGCCTTCGAGCCGGAGTCCGCTACCGGGCTCTGGCCCGGGCCCTCGCCGGCGGCCACGGCTCCGGTCGACGCCTACCCGAATCCGTTTACTTCGCTCGTTACCATCGTTTATCCGGGCGCGACGCAAACCTCACCGCTCCATGCCCACGTAGTCGACAGCCTGGGGAGAACCGTTGCGGTGCTGGGCGCCGGCACGACGACGTCGCGCGGCGTGATGTGGCACTGGGAGGGGCGGGACGGAAGCGGTCGGCGCGTGCCGGCCGGCGTCTATCTGTGCGCGATCGCGTCGGCTCAAGGCACCATATATGTCCGCATCGTCAGGCAATGACGAGACCCTGACAGGATCGATAGGCGAATCCGGCGCTTTGGGTTGGCAGGACGCGATTCGGGCGGTCAGGCGTAGGTGTTGAGCATCACCGGCATGATGAGCATCAGCAGGTCTTCGCCGTCGCGCTGTTCGAGCGGCGTCACGATGCCGGCGCGGTTGGGTGTGCTCAGCTCGAAAACGATATCGTCGGCCGCGATGTGGCTCAGTACGTCGGTGAGGTATACCGCGTTAAAACCGATCACCATGGGCTCGCCGCTATATTCGCAGAGGACGGTCTCGCGCGCTTCGCTGGATCGCTCGATGTCCTCGGCCGAGATCTCGATGCGGTTGGCGTCGAGCGACAGCCGGATCTGGTTCGTCATGCTCGACGAGTAGAGCCCGACGCGCTTGACGGCCGCCAGCATGGCGTCGCGATTGATGACCAGGCGGCGGTCGTTTTCCATCGGGATGACGGCTTCGTAATTCGGGTAGTTCTCGTCGACGAGGCGCGTCAACACCTGGCTGGAACCCAGATCGAAGGCGGCATAGCTGTCGTCGACCGTGATCGTGCAGGCATCGTCTCCGACGACGCGGGCGGCCAGCGCGAGCGCTTTCTCCGGCACGATGAAATTCCGGGGCTGCTCGCTCGTGACATCCTCCATGGTCAGGCGGACGAGCCGGTGTCCGTCCGTGGCCACCATCCGGCTGTTTTCCTGCTTGACCTGGAAGTAGATGCCCATCATCGCCGGCCGGAGGGCGTCGCGGCTTACCGCGAAGCTGGTGATCTGAATGGCGCGGCGCAGGGCGGGGCCACCGAGCTGGATGGTGTGGGCGCGGGAAATCTCCGGGAGGGCGGGATAGTCGGCGCCGTCGAACCCGACCATCTTGTAGATGCCCTGATCCGTCTTCAGGGTGATATGAAATTCGTCGTCGGCGGCGAATGAAATCGGCAGCGAAGGCAGCGCGCGCAGCGTGTCCAGCAGGCGCTTGGCCGGCACGGCGATTCGGCTTCGTCCGCTGGCGGCCGCATCGAACTGTACCGGCAGCGACTGCACGATCGAGATCTCCAGATCGGTTGCGGTCAGCTTGAGTTTGCCGTCTTCCTGCGTGAACAGGATGCACTCGAGCACGGGGAGCGTGCTCTTCGTCGGGACAGCGCCGCTCACGGTCGTAAGCGCTCGCAGAAGGTCGGCACTCGAGGCGGTAAACTTCATGGTCCGGTATGCTGATGAAGGGACGGAAATGGTATACAAATCTACGCTTTAACGAGGGGCTTGTCCATCCCCGCAAGCGATCAAATCAGGGATGGGAGGACGTATTCCGGCGACCACGGCAACGACACGGCGCCCGGAAGGTTTCGACGGATCGCGGCGTTTAGCGGCTTCGGACGTCGAGCCGCTGGCGGATCTCGGCGATCATGCCGGCGAACTTGGCGTTGGTCTCGATCTGATTCTCGATGCTCTGGTTGGCGTGGATCACCGTCGAGTGGTCGCGCCCGCCGAAATACAGCCCGATCGTCTTCAGCGAATGCTGCGTCAGCTCCTTGCTGAAATACATCGCGACCTGGCGCGCCTGGACGACTTCGCGTTTCCGCGTCTTGCCCCGCACGAGATCCTCCGTGATGTCGAAGTACTCGCAGCAAATCCGCTGAATTTCGTCGATCGTCAGGTTGATCCGCGTATCCTTGATCAGGTCCTTGAGGACTTCACGGGCCAGGGGCAGGTCGATCTCGCGTTTGTGCAGCGTCGCGTGCGCGAGCAGGCGAATGAGGGCGCCTTCGAGCTCGCGGATGTTGCTCTTGACGTGGTGGGCGATAAACTCCACGACATCGCGCGCGATCTCGATCCCGTCGTCTTCCGCCCGGCGCTGCAGGATGGCGATGCGCGTCTCGAACTCGGGCGGCTGGACGTCGGCCGAGAGCCCCCACTGGAACCGGGACAGCAGCCGTTCCTCGATGCCGGGGATGTCGCGCGGGGGACGGTCGGCGGAGAGGATGATCTGTTTGCCGGACTGGTGGAGGGTATTGAAGATGTGGAAGAACTCTTCCTGGGTTTTCTCCTTGCCGCCGAAGAACTGCACGTCGTCGACGATCAGGAGATCGATCTGGCGATAAAACAGGGAAAACTCGCTGACCCGGTTGTTCTGGATGGCCTGCACGAACTCGTTCGTGAAGCGCTCGCTCGAGATATAGAGGACCGAGCGCGCGTTGTGATGCGCGAGGGCGTAGTTGCCGATGGCCTGGATCAGGTGGGTTTTGCCGAGGCCCACCCCGCCGTAGATCATGAAGGGGTTAAAGCTGGTGGCGCCGGGCTGCTGGCCGATCGCGAGGGACGCGCTTCGCGCCAGCCGGTTGCAATCGCCTTCGATGAAGCGCTCGAACGTATACGACGGATTCAGATTGCTTTCGACCGGCGCGGGCTTGATGCCGGGGATGATAAACGGGTTCGAGAACGGACCGGGCCGGGGGGGCGGGGGCGGCGTGGGGCGCGGCGATGCGGCGTGGCCGTTTGTAGCCGGAGCGGTGTCGAAGGGATGCGGCGTGACGGGCGCCGGCCGGCTCGGCGGGCGGTTGGGCGACGCCGGCGCCGGTCCGTGGGCTTCGCCATCGGCCTGGCGCGCCGGCACCTGGACGGACGCGTCCCGGCTGCCGGTATCGGCGTCGTCCTTTTCGATGACGACATTGTAGAAGAGCCGGCCGTTCGGGCCGATGACCTTGAGCACGGTCTTCCGCAGCAGCGCGTAATAATGTTCTTCGAGCCACTCGTAGTAGAACCGGCTCGGCAGCTGAATGGTCAGTTTCTCGTGGCCGTCCTCCTCATTGAGCCCCACGGCCTTGAGCGGCTCGAACCAGGTCTTAAAACTCTGCCTGCTGACGTTGTCTCGAATGATGTCGAGACACGATTGCCAGACAACTTCAGCCGATTGTTTCATGTGCGTGGAGTGGCTTCCGTCTGATACGGGTACGCGCGCGACCGGGAGGTTGCGTCGGTAAAGGTGTTTCGTAGCGTTCCCAGCCAGAAGAGACGTGCGGAGCGTGTCAGGAATGATGCGCCCCGGGACCGTGAGCGCAGATATGCACTACTTATGCACATGGCGAAAACACGCGGCGCACGGCGATGCAACGCGGGCCTTCCATGGGCCACACTTGTCGACAAGTTATCAACAACACGGAACGCGGTCAAATAGCCAAAAAAGGCTGATTTTGGCGCGAGGTGTTCATTAAATGAGACACCATTGGACGTAAGAACGCGTCCCTGTACTCGCTCCCTCTGTACTATCTCACCTTGAACCGCCGGCTTTGCACATGTTATTCACAAAACCGGGTAATGAGACGGACACGCGATGCGCTGCTGCAGGCGATCTCCCTCACAGGCCGGAGCTCCCCGCGATGTGCGTGCGGGCGGGCATGGCCGTGGCGTGTATGGAGGTGTACGCGAAGTTGTGACAGAACCGGTTGTGACAGAACCGTGTGCGTAGGCACTCCGAAGCATTCCCCTAACTGGGATTTTATGGTAACCAATAGGCCCTGGAACGTCAAGCAAGTGGTCTGGGATTTTTGGCGTTCAAGAGTAACGAAGTTGCAAACCATATCGGGGCGTTTTGTAAAGTTCACGGGCTTTTTGGCGCGATTCAGGAAACCTTATGTGTGAGTGGGAATTATGGCTCAGCTGTATCGGTGCCGTTGCGCACCGTGTATGCAAGGCGATCCAGGGAGCCCGCTCCCCGGGTCGTTCATGAACGATTGCCCGGTCGGCGGTCCTGTGCGCCGTCGAGGTGAAGCGACATGGTTCGAATTGATCTCAAGCCGCTTAAAAACGGCCCTCACGAATTCGATTGGAACCCGGAGCCAGAAGCATTGGATCTGGATCCCGGCATGTTTCGCGACATCTCGTTGCACGTGCGCCTGGATGTGCAGCCGGACAACGTGTACGTGCGCATTACGGCGCGCGGCACGGCTCGCCTGATTTGCGATCGCACCGTCGTCCCGTACGACGAAGCGGTATCCGGAGATTATGCGATGCTCTTCGTGACGCGCGGCGCGATGGATGCGCAAGACGATACGATGGACGACGTGGTCGATCTCGCTCCCGATGAGGATGAGATCGACATCACGGAGCCCGTCCGCGATACGCTCCTGCTCGCGCTGCCTCAGCGACGCGTGGCGCCCGGGGCCGACGACGAAGAGCTGCCCCTGCAGTTTGGCGCGCCGGCCGACCCGGAGGAAAACCATGATCCCCGGTGGGATGCGCTTCGCACGCTGCGGGGTGACGAACCCGTGTCATGAACCGCTCTGGGGCGACGGGAAGCCGCCCCCTCGAGATTATACCCTGTTGATCCGGTACTTAACGAACACCAACCATGGCTAACCCAAAACGCAAGCATTCGAAGGCACGCTCCCGCTCGCGGCGCGCAGTCTATTATAATAGCCTCACCAAGCCCCAGATGGTCGAATGCACCCACTGCGGCAACGTGAAGGTCCGTCACCGTGCGTGCCCGAGCTGCGGATACTACCGCGGGCGCAAGATCGTGGAAGGCGCCGAAGCCGCCTGATGGATGCCGGCCGCCCGGCTCGGCCCTTTGCGCTTTAGGCGGCGATCCTTTATCCTTAAGGCCTTCCCGTTACGACGTGCAGGCAAGGTACCTATCCTCCTGCGCGTGGTTTAGCTAGACCCGTGGAATTTACATGGCTATTCGAGTTGCAGTGGATGCGATGGGGGGAGATCACGCTCCGTCCGTGGTCGTTCAAGGAGCTGTACAAGCATTGCAACGCGCGGGGGGTAATCTCGAAATTCTCCTCGTTGGTCCCAAAGCGATCGTCAGCGAAGAGATGGAACGCTGCGGGAATTGCGAAGGACTACCGATCGAGATCGTAGACGCGCCTGAAGTCATCGGCATGGGCGAACAGCCCGCATCGGCGGTAAAAAACAAGCCCCGGTCGTCGATACACGTCGGGCTCAAGGCCCAGAAAGAAGGGCTGGCCGATGCCTTTATCAGCGCCGGCAACACCGGCGCCGTCATGGCGGCGTCGCTGTTCATCCTCGGTCGATTGCCCAACGTCGCGCGCCCCACGCTGCTCGGCTTCATCCCTACCACCAAGGGGAAACATACCATCAGCGTCGACATGGGCACGAACGTGGACTGCAAGCCGGAGCATCTGGTGCAGTTCGCGCAGATGGGGTCTATCTTCGTCGAACAGGTGCTCCAGCGCCCTCGCCCCACCGTGGCGCTGATGAACATCGGAGAAGAACCCGGCAAGGGTAACGAACAGGCCAAAGCCGCCTACGAACTGCTCAAGGCGGACACTACCATCAATTTTATCGGCAACATCGAAGGGCGCGATCTGCTCAACTATGCTGCCGATGTCGTTGTCTTCGACGGATTCGTGGGCAACATCGTCCTCAAGTTCGGCGAGAGCTGCATGACCACCGTGCTCTCTACGATGGTGGCCGAAGAAATGGACCGGCTCCAGTTCACACTCGAACAGCGGCAACTGGTCAAAACCCTGCTGGGCAGTATCCAGAAGCGGTTCAACTACGAAGAGTACGGGGGCGCGCCGCTGCTCGGCATCGCCGGCAACGTGCTGATCGGCCATGGCAGCTCCACGGCGCGCGCCATCGAGCAGCTGATCGTGACGGCCTCCCGGGTCGTCAGTCAGCACCTGTCGGACCGGCTTTCCGACAATTTCAGCGACTGAGCCGTCCGGGCCCCTTCGTATTTATCCCACAGTCTAGATGCTTATGTTGCAGGCTGCTATCACCGCCGTCGGTCACTATTTGCCCTCCTACCGGTTGACGAATGCCGAACTGGAAAAGATGGTGGATACCACGGACGAGTGGATCCGTACGCGCACCGGAATTCGTGAGCGCCGCATCCTGAAGGAAGAAGGCAAGGCTACCGCGTTCATGGCGGCCGAGGCGGCCCGCGAGGCGCTCCAGAAACGAGGCATCGGCGCCGAGGAAATTGACCTCATCATCGTGGCGACCGTGACGCCGGATATGGTGTTTCCCGCCACGGCGTGCCTGGTCCAGGCCCAGATCGGCGCGACGCGCGCCTGGGGCTTCGATTTGTCCGCCGCGTGCAGTGGATTCCTTTTCGCGCTGTCTACCGGCGCGTCGTTCATCACCTCCGGCCGGCACAAAAAGGTGCTCGTGATCGGCGCCGACAAGATGTCGAGCATCGTCGACTATACGGACCGCACGACGTGCGTTCTTTTTGGGGACGGCGCCGGCGCCGTGTTGCTGGAGGCGGACACCGAGGGGTATGGCATCGTCGATACGATCGAATATACCGACGGATCGAACTCCGCCGCGCTGTGCATGCCCGCCGGCGGCAGCCTGAAGCCGGCCTCGCACGACACGGTCGACGCGCGCCTGCATTATGCCTACCAGGACGGCAAGACGGTGTTTAAATACGCGGTGGTCGGGATGGCCGATGTGGCCGAGGAGATCATGAAACGGAACGAACTCACCGGCGAGGATATCCGCTACCTCGTTCCGCACCAGGCCAACCAGCGCATCATCGACGCGACCGCCCGACGCATGGGCGTGGACAACGACAAGGTGATGCTCAACATCGAGCGGTACGGCAATACGACCGCCGCGACGATCCCGCTGTGCCTCCATGACTGGGAGGCCGACCTCAAGAAGGGCGACAACCTGATTCTTACCGCTTTCGGCGGCGGATTCACCTGGGGCGCCGCGTATGTCAAATGGGCCTACAACGGGGCCGACGTCCATTCCACCGCCAGCGCCGCCGCGCGCGCCAACGCCTAAGCCCTCCCCATCATGTCGTTCGATTTCAAAGGAAAGCATGTTCTGGTCACCGGTGGTACCCGCGGTATCGGCCGTTCCATCGCCGAGGCGTTTGCCGACGCCGGCGCGCGCGTAGCGTTTACGTTCCGCTCTTCCGTCGAGCAGGCCGAGGCCTTCCGCAAGGAACTCGAACAAAAAGGCACGGAGGCCCTAGCATTCCAGGTCGACGCTGCCTCGTTTGACGACGCGCAGAAGACCGTCGAGGCCATCATCGAGGCCTGGGGTTCGATCGACGTGGTGGTCAACAACGCCGGCATCACCCGCGACGGCCTCATGATCCGCATGTCGGAAGAGGACTGGGACGCGGTGATCGAGACGAATTTGAAGAGCGTATTCAACTACGCCAAGGCCGCCTACCGGCCGATGATGAAGCAACGCGCCGGCAAGATCGTCAACATTTCCTCGGTGGTCGGCGTTATGGGTAATGCCGGGCAGGCGAATTATGCCGCGTCCAAGGCCGGCATCATCGGGTTTTCGAAAAGTCTGGCCAAGGAACTGGGCCGCCGCGGGGTGACCGTCAACGTCGTCGCGCCCGGTTATGTCGATACCGACATGACCGCAGAACTGCCTGAAAAGGCGCGTGAGGAACTGACCGGTCAGATTCCGGTAGGCCGCACGGCCCGCCCGGAAGAAATCGCCTCCGCCGTCCTTTTTCTGTCCTCCTCCCTTGCGGACTATATTACGGGGCAAGTGCTCCTGGTTGATGGCGGCCTGGCCATGTAGTCAGCCCCTCCCATGCCGCCGACGGCAGCGCCCTCATCGACGCCCGGCCGGCCTCCTGCTTCTTACGAATGAACGCACGTCTGAAACGAGAGTAAGACGCCTATATCGTGTACCCTCCTGTCGAACGGGTGGGGAATAGTTTGATACTTTATGATCTCTGAAGAATCGGGTAAACCTTTTACCCAGATCATCGACCTGACGTCGAGAGCTCAGGAAAAAGCCCGTGAGCAGCGTACCACCTCGTCTCTCCAGGAACCGGATCCACCGCTGCCCCAGGCAACCATCGAATCGCTTTCCGAGCCTATTCGGCGAGCCGTCGCCTCGGCCGGATGGAACCAGCTCATGCCGGTGCAGCAGCTCTCCATCCCGTATCTCGTGGCCGGACGCGATCTGATCGTCCAGTCCAGAACGGGCAGCGGCAAGACCGGCGCCTTCCTGCTGCCGCTCTTCGAGCGACTCGACCCGGAAAAGGCGACGACCCAGGCCCTCCTGCTCTGCCCGACGCGCGAACTCGCGCGGCAGATCCACGAGGAGTTTGAAAGCATGCAGCAGGCGTTTGTCGATGATGAGCATCGCCTCGAGGCCGCGCTCGTATACGGCGGCGTCCGCTACAAGACGCAGAATGCCTCGCTCAAAGGCGGGGCGCAGGTTGTCATCGGGACGCCGGGTCGTATCCTCGACCATCTCGAGCGCCGCACCTTCACGCTCGACGAACTCCAGGTGCTCGTCCTCGACGAGGCCGACGAGATGTTGTCGATGGGCTTTTACCCGGCCATGAAGGCGCTCCGCCGCTACCTGCCCCGTTCGCGCAACTCCTACATGTTCAGCGCCACGATGCCGCCGAAGGTGCGCTCGCTGGCCGAAGAGTTTCTGAACGATCCGGGTTTTCTGTCGCTCAGCTCCGGCCATGTCGGCGTCGATGCCATCGAGCACCGCTACTACATCGCCAATCCGATGGAGAAGGATCGGGTGCTGGTGCGCATCATGGAAATGGAGAATCCGGACTCGGCCATCATCTTCGCCAACACGAAGCGCGATGTCGAGTATCTGTCCAAGTTCCTGCGCAACTTTGGCTACGATGCCAGCGAGATCTCGGGCGATCTCGACCAGCGGGCACGTGAGCGGGTGATGGATCGCATCCGCAACGGCGAGTTGCGCTATCTCGTCGCCACGGATGTGGCCGCGCGCGGTATCGACATTTCGGATCTGAGCCACGTGTTCATGTACGACGTGCCGCAGGACCCCGAGTACTACATCCATCGCTCCGGACGTACGGCCCGCGCCGGCAAAACCGGAACGGCCATCGTGATCCTGACGCAGACTGACAAAAACAGCCTGCTGCGCATCACGAAGAAATACGGGATCGATACCCAGCAGCACGCGGTACCGAGCACCGAAGACGTGGAAGCGCGCGTCGCCGACCGGATGACCAACGTTCTGGAAGAACGGATGCGCGAAAAGACGGTCCGCGCAAAGGAGCACCTCAACCGGTTCGTGTCGCTCGTCGAGGCCCTGGCGCAGGAGAAGCCGACGCTGCTCAGCATTCTGGTGGATGACCTCTACCTCGCCCACTCGCTGGGCCGGCTCGCCGAACCCGAGGATGCCCCGGAAGAGCTTGTCGAGACCGATCAGGAGGCCATGCGGGAGCGCCTGGAGGCGCATCTGCGCGGGAAGACGAACCTTACCCGCGTGCGCGGCGAGCGGTTTATTCCGCTCGTCCAGCAGCTCGCCGGCGAAGAACCGGAGCTGCTGGCCATGCTCGTCGATGAACTCGACCTGGAGCAGGGCCCGTTTGTCTATCGCGAGCCCGTCCCTGAACCGCCGCGCCGTGAAAGCACGGAAGAAGAGTGGTCCAGCAGCGGCCGCAAGTCGTCACGCTCGGGCGGGCGGTCCGGAGGGGGGCGTTCGAGCAGCGGAGGGCGCCGTCAGGGGGGACGCCGTTAACGCGTAGACGCCGGCCGATACCAGGCCGGCGTACCGAACCAGTCGTGCATCTCCTGTTCGAAGGGCGCCACGATCGAGTCCGGCTCGGGCCATTCGCCACGGTCACCGGTTTCCTGTATCCACGTATCGAGCGCCGCGCGTAGCCGCAGGAGCGCGTCGCGGTGCGCCGGGTCGTTGGAGCCGGCAAGGTTCACGATCTCGTGCGGATCGGCTTCCGTGTCGTAGAGCTGTTCGTAGGGCAATGGTTGCATCAGCTCCAGGGGAGGCCCGGTCAGGGTGCCGGCGGCGAGCATCTCGCGCATGAGCGGCTGGATGATGAAACACTTCTCCTTGTACCGGTTCAGCGACGCGAACCCCATCTCGGGCATGTAGTTGCGGATGTAGTGATAGCGGGATTCGCGGACGGACCGGATGCGGTTCACCGTCTCGTCGATCCGGTCGCGGGCGCTGAAGGCAAACGCGCGGGGCGGATCGGGGTGCTCCCCGAGGAAGACGCGGCTCTGCATGTTCAGCGGTTTTTCGACGCCGGCCATCCAGAGCGTCGTCGCGGTCACATCGAGCAGACTCACGACATCCTCGATCACGCCCCCTCGCGTGAATTGCGGCGGGGCCTCCATACCCGGCGGATAGTAGACGATCATCGGGACGTGCAATCCCGTATCCCACATCCAGTGGATGCCGCGGGGCTCCATGCGTCCGTTGTCTCCGAAGAAGACGATGATCGTATTGTCGGCCAGGCCGTCGCGCCGCAGACGGTCGAGGATCCAGCCGATGCGCACATCCATCCCGGAAATCGAATTCAGGTAGCGCGCCCATTCCTCGCGTACCACCGGGTGATCGGGATAATACGGGGGCGGCGTCACGTTCTCGGGCGTGGCGATTTTCGGGTGCTGATCCTCCCCGTACCATTTCACGCGTTCGTGCCGCCAGGACTGGCGATCGTAGATGTCGTATTCGCTCTCCGGCATGTTGATTTGCGCGAAGAACGGTTGGTGGGCGGATAACGCCGACCAGTCGTCCGACTGATAGATGGGGCCTTCGTTGACGAAGTTCAGGTCCAGCTTGGCGGTTCCTACTTCCAGGCTATCGATGTACTTGATGTTCGCGGTGAAGTAGCCGGCGTCCTGGAGGCGATGCGTCATCGGGCGGACGCCATCGGGAAGCCGGTAGTCGTCCGACCGGTGCGAACGCATGTTGTGGGTGTCGGTCGTTGTCTGGTACATCCCCGTCATAAACGCGGAGCGGCTCGGCGCGCACACGGGCGACGTGGCGAACACGCGGGTGTAGCGGATGCCCTGGCGGGCCAGCGAGTCGAGATGCGGGGTATAGACCTGGCCGGCGCCATAGATGCCGAGGTCGAGCTTCATGTTTTCGCCGACCAGCCACAGGATGTTGGGCGTCCCGGGAGGGGGCGCGGCGCTCGTTTCGGGAGGGGTGGACTCGCAACCGATGAAGGCGGCGAGGAGGACGAAGACGGCATAACGGGGCATGGCTGCACCTGCGTTGATGGGGGGAGCAGATCGACAACAGGCCGGCTCAACATGCCCGTCGACGTACGTGAGATCCGGTTGGCGGATCGGGTGCGCGTCAGCGCAGGACGGCGGCCACCATGGCGTCGATATCCGTGAACTTGACGCGCGGACGGCCCAGCGCCTGCCCTTTTTCGGATTCGAGGGCGTCGAGCCTCAGCCAGTCGGCGTAGGTGAACACGTTGGGCTGCCGGCTGCGGACAAAGGCTTCGGCTTCGGCGGCGGTGGGGTGCGCCGGCGCGAGGCAGGTGCCGGCGGCCGCGTCGGCAAGCATGAGCTCGACGGTGTCCACGGCGCAGGCCTTGTTCGTGCCGATCACCCCGCTCGGACCGCGCTTGATCCAGCCGGCGGTGTATTCGCCGATCACCGGCTTCCCGGCCGTATCGACCACGCGGCCGCTGACATTGTTGATCAGGCCGGCCTTCTCGTTGAACGGGATGCCCGGGAGCGGCAAGCCTTTGTAGCCGACGGAGCGGAATACGAGACCGACCGGCATCTCCTCGATCTCCCCGGTGCCCCGGGGGCGGACGCCGCCCCGGTTGTCTTCGTACAGTTCGTTTTTCTCCAGCCGGATCGCGCGGACATGCCCGTGTTCGTCCCCCAGGATCTCCGTGGGCGACACCAGGAATCGGATGACGAGTTTTTTCGATTTGGTATGCGGCCGATCCGCGGCCAGCTCCTGGAGGATTTCGATCTTCCGCTCGATCGTGCGGTCGGGGTTCTTTTCGAGCTCGGCCTTGCTGAGCGGGTCGAGCGTCACCTCGTCGAGCAGCGTGTACGCGTCCGCATCCTCCATCTCGCCCAGCTCCTTGACCTCCGGATTGGTGAAGGCCGCCTGCGCCGGCCCGCGCCGGCCCAGCATGACCACTTCCCGGACCTTGCTGTGGCGGAGCGCCTCCAGCGCGTAGTCGGCGATATCCGTCTGCTCAAGCTCGGCCGGCGTGCGGCACAAGATGCGCGCGACATCGACGGCCACGTTGCCCACCCCGACCACGGCGACGCGCTCCCGGGAGAGGTCGAACGTCAGGTCGCGAAAATCGGGGTGCCCGTTGTACCAGGCGACGAACGCCGTGGCCGAATGGCTGCCGGCGAGGTCTTCGCCGGGGATGCCGAGGCTGCGGTCGGTCTGGGTGCCCGTCGTGTAGCAGATCATGTGGTAGTACGTCCGGAGGTCTTCCACGGTCACATCCTGACCGAGGGACACGTTGCCGAAGAACCGGAAACGCGGGTCCTGCGCCGTCTTGTCGTACTGACGGGTGACGGACTTGATCTTCTGGTGATCGGGGGCGACACCTCCGCGCACGAGGCCGAACGGGGTCGGCAGCCGGTCGAACAAATCCACTTCGACGGCGAGGTCAGGCTGCTTGAGGAGGTGCGCCGCGGCGTAAAAGCCGGCGGGGCCGGCGCCGACGATCGCGACGCGCAGGGGGTGATCGGAAGTACCTACGGATGCCATAAAGGGTAATAACGAAAGGCGGGAACGACACTACCGGCAAACTAACGGGCAAGAGGGGACTTTGTAAAGGAAAGCAAAATGCAAAATGCAAAATGCAGGGCCAGCACGGAAAGGTTCGCACGCGCTGGACCGCTTCCGTTCAACCGGCGTCGGGTAGGTGAACCGGACGGGATGCCGCCCGGCGATAACGCGCCCCTTCCATCCTCATTGTTCACTGTGGATGTTGCGATGGGCATTCCCCATCATCCCGCTTGCGGGTCTTCACGGCGGGGGAGGCGGATGAGGAAGCGGGTGCCTTCGCTGGGTGTTGACGTGCAGGTGATGACGCCTTCGTGGTCGTCGACGATCTTTTTGACGATGGCGAGGCCGAGCCCGGTCCCGCCCTTTTTGCCGGCGGTGGCGAAGGGGGTGAACAGCCGGCTCAGGATACTTTCCGGTATGCCGGGTCCGTTGTCGCAGAGCTCCACATGGATGTGCTTTTCGTCGGCGTTGGTGCGGATGCAGAAGCGACCGCCGGCCGGCATGGCCTCGGCGGCGTTGCGGGCGAGGTTGTGGATGACGCGCATGATCTTGTGCTCGTCGAAATAGGCGATGCCGTTGTAATTCGCCTCGATCGTGATCTCGATCCCCTTGCCGGCCAGTTCGTGGCGCAGGTGCGAGGTGACCTCGTCCAGAAACCGGGCGAGGAAAACCTTGCGGATCAGCAGCCGGCTTTCGCCCCGGGCGAAGGCCAGCACCTCGCGGGTCATGCCGTTCATGAGGTCGAACTGCCGTTTGATCAGCTCGGTGTATTCGCGCCGTTTTTCCGACGCCTCGAGTTCGACCATCAGTTCGGCGTACCACGACACGATAGTCATGGGCGTCTTCAGATCGTGCATGACGCCGGCCATCATCTGCCCGATGGTGGCGAGCCGGTTTTCGTTTTCCCGGTCCATTTTAGCGCGCGCGAGCTGGATCGAGCGGGAGGCCTGGCCGGCGATGAGCTGCAGCAGCCTCTGGTCGTCCTCGTCGAACCCCTTGCACGCGCCGTCCTCGCGGGTCGTAGGCTCCTTCTTGTCCATCAGCTCCAGGGCCCCGACCGTCTCGTCCCCCAGGATGAGCGGGACGCAGAGGAGGTTGCGGGGGCGGGCGCCGACTTCATCGGCAAACGCGTGCGCCACCCGGTCGTCGTTTTCGGGGTCGTTGACGAGGGCCGGTTCGCCGCGCGCCGCCACCCATCCGATGATGCCCACGCCCATCGGGATGCGTTGCCGGATGACGCGGTCCTCATGCTCGCCGGCCGTCGTGTGGAAACGGAGGTCGCCCTGGGTGCGGGAGCGGAGGGCGACGGAGCCGGCCTCGGCGCCCACGGCGGCGATGGCTTCCTTCAGGATGCGGTCGAGCAGTTCGTCGAGGTCGTGCGCGGCGTGCATCTCGCGTTCGATCGCATAGAGCACGTTGATTTCGCGGCTTCGCTGTTCCAGTTCGCGCTGCGCGCGCGAGAGGGCGATGTTCTTGTTGACGAGCGACTCGTTGAGCTTCGTGTTCTCGATGGCGATGGCGGCCTGGCTGGCCAGCGCGCCGAGGAGGGATTCGTCGCCGGCGTCGAACGTGCCGTCGCGCTTGTTGAGCACCTGGACGGCGCCGATCGTATCGCCCTCGTGGTTGTGCATCGGCATGCAGAGGATGGTCTGCGTCCGATACCCCGTCTTTTTGTCGAAGGCCGGCTGAAACCGCGCGTCGTTGTACGCATCCGGGATGTTGAGCGTCTCGCCGGTAGCCACCACCCAGCCGGCGATGCCTTCGCCCACCTTCAGCTGGATTTTCATCGCCTCATCGCCCTGGGCCAGCCGCGACCAGAGGGACGTGCGGTCGTCGGAGAGGATATAGAGCGTGCTCCGATCGGCTTCCATCAGGAGCGTGATGTTCTCCATGATGAGTTCGAGGAGCGCTTCCAGGTCGATGCCGGAAGACAGGGCGCGTCCCACTTCCTGCACGAGCACCAGCTTTTTCCGCTCGGTCAGCAGCTGGGCTTCAAGCGCCTTCGGATCGAGGGCGTTGGCGCGTAGGCTGGGTGGCGGACCCTGTGGTGCAGGCATGCGAAAACCGGTCGGACGTCGGTGGGGCTGCGGTAGATTTAGCCGAGCGAAAGATCATAATCCGAGTCGCCCGCGACAAAGTAAAGCGACCATTCCTGTTCGCTTGGAAAATGCTTGACGCGGAAGACGTTTTTCTGATCCTCGAACATCTCCAGCAAGACGTCATGCTGGATGTGCATCGTCGAGAAGTCCGCCGGCGCTTCGTACATGATCGTGTACCACCAGACCGGGATGCCGTTTTGCATTTCCTCACCGCTCGACACCAGCGCGCCCTTCACGACGGCGTCGCCCATGCTCAGCACCAGTTTTTCGTTCAGGTACAGGCTGAAGAGCGAATCCATTTCCGGGTCCGCGCGGAGGGTGAGGTCCGGGCGGTCGAATCGCTGGCGCAGCCCCGATTCCAGGTCGTCCTTGAACAGGCGAATCTGCATCATGCCCGTCCGGCCTTCGATGGCGAGGCGGGCATAGGACACGTGGAATTCGTGGCGCGACTCCGGCAGGCCGGCGGCAATCAGGATGCCGCCGGCGAGCAGGGTCAGCAGGAGGGGGATGAAGCGGTGCTTCATGAGGGTCGTCAGTCGTTCGACTGTTCGGCAGGCGGCGTCACTTCCGGCGCTTCCCAGACGTTGTCCTCGCGGTCGATGTCCGCAAACGCTTCGTCGGGGTCGAGCACGACGCGCGCGACTTTTTTGTTGGAGAAGAAGCCTTTCTTGAAGCTGTTCTCATTCGAGCGCCAGACGTCGGCCGGCATGTCGAACCGCTCGGTCGTGCCGTCGTCGTAGGTGACTTCGAGTTCGACCGGCATGATCAGCTGTCCGTCGTTTTTCACTTCGATGCGGTAGTAATGCTGGCCGCGGTCGCTGTTGCCCAGCAAGTCGTCGGAAGCCTGTTCGCTCACGCTGGCGATGGCCTGGTCGTTGGCGTAGGTCGTGTAGAACCACCCGCGCCAGAACCAGGACAGGTTTTCGCCGGCGGTCTCCTCGAGCGACCGGAAGAAATCGGCCGGCTGGGGATGTTTGAACGCCCATTTCTCGGAGTACTTGCGGAACGCGTCGTCGAAGGTCTCGGGGCCGAGGATGTGTTCACGCAGCATGAACAGGCCGGCGGCCGGCTTGGAGTAGCCGTTGTTGCCGAAGTTGTTCTGGATGATGTCCGACTCCGTCATGATCGGCACCTGCCGCTCGTCGCGCATGTAGTCGACGATGTTCTTCGCGGGGCCGCGCCGGCTGGGGAAGGTGCCGTCCGTCGTCTGGGTCCAGATCGGCGTGTTCTTGAAGTTGGTCGCGTACGTCTGTTCGCCGTAGTACTGGAGGAAGGAGTTGAGCCCTTCATCCATCCAGGTCCATTTCCGCTCGTCGGAGGCGACGATCATGGGGAACCAGTTGTGGCCCACTTCATGGATGGTCACCCCGATCAGGGCCCGTTCCACGGCGTCGGAATACGTGCCGTCGGGCTGGGGCCGGGCGCCGCAGAAGGCGATCATCGGATACTCCATCCCGAAGACCGGGCCGTGGATGTTGGCCGCCTTGGGGTAGGGGTATTCGAGCGACATCTTGCCGTAGGACTCCATCGTGACGGCGATGGCGCGGGTGGAGACCTTATCCCACAGCGGCATCGCGTCGCGGGGGTAGAGCGAGTGCAGGTGGATGGGCGTCTGGCCGGGCCGGTAGGTGTAGCCGGCGGCGTCCCACACATAGGTCTTCGACGACACCCAGGCGAAGTCGCGCACGTTCTCGGCCTTGAAGTGCCACGTCAGCGTGCCGCGCTGCTTGGGCCGGCTTTCGGGGGTCATGACCTCCTCCGGCCGCACGATGAATACGGGCTCCTGGCTCTGATACGCCTTTTCGAGGCGGTCGCGCTGCGTCTTGGTCAGCACCTCTTCGGGATTCTGAAGCATGCCGGTGGCCTCGACGATGTGGTTCCACGGCACGGTCAGCTTCACGTCGTAGTTGCCGAAGTTCAGGTAGAACTCGCCCTGGCCGTAAAACTGCTCGGTCTGCCAGCCGTTGACGTCGTCATAGACGCTCATGCGGGGAAACCACTGGGCCATTTCGTAGAGCCAGCCGTCCTTCACCCGTTCCTTCGCCCCGCGGCCGTCGTCCGGGATGGGGAAGGACCAGTCGATCTCGAACTGCACCGTTTCTCCGGAGGCCAGCGGCTTGTCGAGGTCCACGCGCATGATCGTGTTGCGGATGACGTGGTGCGCATCCTTCAGCTTGCCGCCGGCGTCGACGAGCTGGACGCGGGAAATCGTGTAGCCTCCGTCGAAATGATCGGGATTGAAGAACTGCCGGAAGCGCGGCGGAATGCTGTCCGGCAGGGCGTCCTCGATCTGATAGGTGCGGCTGTGCTCGATGGAGCGGACGTTCTGGTCGAGCTGGACCCACAGGAAGTCGAGCTCGTCCGGCGAGTTGTTGTGGTAGGTGATGCGCTCCGAACCGCGGAGGCTCTGGGAGACCGTGTCGAGCGCCGCCTCGATGCGGTAATCGGCGCGCTGCTGCCAGT
The DNA here is from genome assembly GCA_041391505.1 of Rhodothermales bacterium. Taxonomy (NCBI): domain Bacteria; kingdom Pseudomonadati; phylum Rhodothermota; class Rhodothermia; order Rhodothermales; species Rhodothermales bacterium. The sequence goes on along the minus strand of JAWKNW010000007.1, from coordinate 145,518 downwards.
AGTCGCGGCCCGGGAAGCCGGCTGCCGTGCGCGAGGTGGTGGGGTCCGGCCATTGATCGAGCGTCCGGAACATGGAGTGGTTCTGGCTACGGACGTCTCCATCGACGTTGCGCCAGTTTTGCGCGGCGGTCGTGGCGGGCATCCAGAAGGACGCGATCAGCGCGACGGTGAGGACGCGCGCGAGAGTGATGCGAGAATACATGTCGCTGTAAGGCTGTATGGGAGACAAAATAGAGAGGCCCGCAGGCATCGCAGATAGTACGGGGATGTGATGATTTCGTTGCCGCGGCTCCGCAATTGGCGGCGCGGCGGGGGGGCACGTTATCCGAGGGCATTGACGATCATGAGCAACGCCGCGCCGGCGGTGCCGCCCGACAGGATCAGCGACCAGTCCCGTTGCGCCAGGCCGACCACGCGCACCATGGTCGTCGAAAGCACGAGCACCACGGCCAGGATCATGATCTGCCCGATCTCCAGCCCGATGTTGAAGGCGAAAAGCGGCGCGACGATGCTCTCCTCACCGCCCAGCATCGCGCGCAGAAAGTTGGAGAAGCCCATCCCGTGGATGAGCCCGAAACCAAGCGCGAGGGCGTATTTCGCATATTCGCTCTGCTGCTCGGCCTTGCGGGTGTGTTTCCCCCGGATCTCGAGGACGATGTTGACCAGGCTGGTGACGAAGATGGTCACCGGGATCAGGAATTCGACGAGGCCGCTGTTGATCGTGATGACGTCCAGCGTGGCGAGCGCGAGGGTGATCGAGTGCCCGATCGTGAACGCCGTGACCAGCCACAGGAGGTGTTTCCACTGGGCGAACTGATACACGGCGCACAGCGCGGTGATGAACAGCATATGATCGTATCCTTTCAGATCCGAGATGTGTTCGACACCCAGCCGGAGAAAGAGGGTGAAGGATGATTCCATGGCGGTTCGTTCTAGGCCGTGTCTGAAAAATCGTCCGGGTCGTTCCGGAGCATCCAAAAAAAAAACCGCTATACAGCGTTGGATCCTGAATCACGTTCAGGGTACGGTTCTGTCTGAAAGATTTTTCAGACAGCACCTGGGTAGCCGCTCAGCGCGGGTCATGCCGCGTCGACGGGCTCCTCGCGGGAGCCGGCGACGTTTTCCTCGACCAGCGCTTTGGCGATCCGTTTCGCAAAATAGTATACCCGCTTGAGGTACTGGGTGAGTTCGGTCTCCAGGCGGTAGTGGGCGATGCGGTCTGATCCGTCCGCCGTGAGCCGATTTACGAGATGGTGCTCGATTCGATCCGCCAGCCGGTTGATTTCCGGCTTGGCCTCGATCACCTGGCGCGCGAGGTCGAGGTTGGTCGCGTCGAGCGCTTCGAGCGCCATCTGCACCGTCTCGCAGACGCGTCGGTGCAGCGCGGCCAGCGCTTCTTCCGTCGCGGCGCTGACCGTCACGCCGGCCTCAATCCGCTCCATGCCGGCGCCGACGATGCTGGTCTCGACGAGGTCGCCGATGTTCTCGATGTTGTTGGCGGCGGCGATGTAGTCGTACAGCATCTCCGTCTCCGCGCTGAGCAGCCGCTTCTTGCTCAGGTGGCCGAGGTAGGTGACGATGGCTTCGTGGAGTGCGTCGATTTCTTCGTCGCGCCGGGCCAGTTCGTGGAGGGCGGCGCGGTCGCCGCGCAGGGTGGTCGAGAGCGCGCGCGACACCATGTCGTAGGCCCGCTCCCCGATGCGGCGCAGCTCCATCCGGACCCGATCGAGGGCGAGCGCCGGCGTCGAGAGCAGCTCGGGATCGAGGTAGCGAGGTTGAACCTCCGGCGCGCCCGGCGCCGGCCGGTCCGGCACGATGCGCCGCACGAGCCGGGCGATGGGCTTCGTGAAGCCGATAAACAGCAGCGTATTGGCCACATTAAACAGCGTATGCGCGTTGGCGATCTGGCGCGGCGTCTCCGCGGCGAGGCGCGCCATGCCGGTGAGCGCGTCGGAGGCCGGCGAAACGGCGCGCACCATCCACGCGAGTTGATCGACGAACCCGATCCAAATCAGCACGCCGGCGACGTTGAAAAGGGTGTGGACGAAGGCCGCCTGCAGCGCCTCACGCGGTTTGCCCAGGGAGGCCAGCAGGGCGGTGGCGCACGTGCCCACGTTGGCCCCGAACGCCAGCGCGATGCCGGCCTCCAGCGTGACGAGCCCCTGGCTCGCCAGCACGATCACGACGCCGGTCGTGGCCGACGAACTCTGGATCAGCGCCGTGAAGAGCGCGCTCGCGGCCAGGGCCAGAAACGGGTTGCTCATCCGTTGCATCGCCGCGATGAACGGCTCGAACTGGCGCAGCGGCTGCGTCGCGTCGCTCATCAGATCCATCCCGAAAAAAATCAGCCCGAGGCCCAGCACGAGGCGCCCGTAGCCCTGCCAGCGATCGCCCTGCTTCACGAACGTCATCCCGAACCCGACGGCGATCAGGATGAGCGCGTAGGACGTCACCTTGAACGCGATGATCTGGGCCGTGAGGGTCGTGCCGATGTTGGCGCCCATGATGACGCCGATCGACTGGCTGAGCGACATCAGGCCGGCCGAGATGAAGCCGATGAGGAGGACCGTGGTGACCGACGACGACTGCACGATGGCGGTGACCATGGCGCCGGCGAAGACAGCCTTGAACCGGTTTGTCGTGAAGCGGCCGAGCATCGCCTTCATCCGCCCGCCGGCCATGACCTTCAGCGCCGTGGTCATCAGGTCCATCCCGAACAGAAACAGCGCCAACCCGCCGGCGAGCCCGGTGATGAGGGGGAAAAGGTCGAGCGTGGCGTGGGTGTTCATGAACGGCGAGGCACATCAGCCGGAGGCGCTGCGCGGGATTCCAGGGAGAGCGGAGGGGATGTCAGGGCTGGGGGACCGCCGGGCTTTTGGCGAGCGCACCCCGGTAGACCTCGATCACCTCGGCCTGGTTGGTGGCGCAGACCGACAGGTCGCGCAGCAGCCCGTCCGTGAGGCGATAGATCCACCCGTGAATCGAGAGGTCCTGCTTTCGCTCCCACGCTTCCTGGACGACGGTCGTCTGGCAGACGTTCAGCATCTGCTCGATGACATTGAGTTCGCACAATCGGTCGAACCGCGCCGTGTAGTCCTCCATCTCGTTGAGCTGCTCCTCGTGTTTGTACATCACATCCTGGATGTGCCGCAGCCAGTTGTCGATCAGGCCAAGCCGGCGGTTGTCCAGCGCGGCGCGCACACCGCCGCAGCCGTAGTGGCCGCACACGATGATGTGTTTCACCCCCAGCACGTCCACCGCATACTGCATGACCGAGAGGCAGTTGAGATCCGTGTGGATCACCATGTTGGCGATGTTGCGATGGACGAACAGCTCGCCGGGTAGGAGGTGGACGATCTGGTTGGCCGGCACGCGGCTGTCCGCGCATCCGATCCAGAGGTATTCCGGCGATTGCTGGGTGGCCAGCTTGTCGAAGAAGTACGGATCGTTGAAATGGACCTCACGGGCCCAGGAACGATTGTTTTCGAAAAGCTTCTTGAGCGTACGCATGTATTCCTGGTAAGGCCGCCGGTCGATCCCGGGCAGGGAGCGCGGGAAGATGCTCCGACGATGGCAGCAAATCTACCACTCCCCACCGGGAACGACAAGAAATGCGCGGCCTTACCAGAGGGCAAACTGGAATTGGAGCACCACCATGTGTTGCGCGCTGGCGCTGACGCCGGCCGGCGCGCCATACAGATAGGCCAGCGTGAACCGCTCCTGGCCGTACGCAAGGCCCCGGCGCGCGCTCGGGCTGAATGTGATGCCGGCCAGCACGTAGCGATCCGAGTCGGCATCGGTGTCGCCGGCGTACTGTTCGTAGCTGGCGACCAGCTCGCTGCCTTCGACCAGGCGCGCGGCCCCGGTGAAGGCCACCCCGAGCGCCTGCTGCGAAGGCGCGCCGCCGGCGGCGGCATACTGGATGCCGAGGATCTCCGCCTTCATCCGCACGGGCTGGCTGCCGGGGATCGCGCCCCAGTAGACGTGGGCCGAATAGGTGGCATAATCGCGGCCTGGATCACCGGACGTCGCGGCCGTATTGGGATTTCTGGAGGCATTGTAGCCGGCGAAACCGCCCACCTCGAGCCCCGCGAGGCCCTGGATCGCGTGGCTGGCCGATCCGCTGACGGCGATGCCCCGGGTCGTTGCGCCTCCGGTTGCGGAGAGCCCCGCAATGCCCCGGCGCAGGTTGGCGCGCGCGATGTTGCCGTCGCCGTTATGGACAAATGCCGCGAGCCGGGTGCGGCGGTCGTCGTACTGTACCTCCATCCCGAAGTCGCGCCCCGAACCGCCGATGGTGGACTGAGCCCATCGTTCGGCGATCGCCGCGCGGTCGATCCCGTCGATGAACGGGAAACCGGTCGGGATGTACGCGCGGGGCTGCGGGCCGGCGAGGTAGCCGAGCCGGAGCCGGACATTGGGCGACATCCGGTAAAAGGCGAACAGATCGACGACGCCGGCAGTCCCGCCGGCGAAGTCGGCGTCGAAATGCAGGCCGGCCTTCTGTTCGTAGGTCATCACCGTGCGCAGGCGCGCGCGCCGAATGCCGAAGCCGGCGCTTTCGGTGTCGTCGCCGGCATCGAGTCCGTAGCTGAAGCGAGGCTGGATGGCCATCCCCCACTGGAGATCAACCGCCTTCTGGGCGTTGGCGGGCAGGGCGCAGAGGGCGCCGGCGAGGAGGCATCCGAGTGCCATGAGTGGTGCTGGAAAGACGCGTCGTTTTTTATCGGCTACTATGTGCATGGAATCGTGAGAAAACGTGTATGGTCTGGTCGTGTGCGCCCGAAATACCGGTCGTTCCCGGGCCGGCGATGATCGAGACGCCATGGCCGAACCGCGCCGGCCATGGCGTCATCCCCGATCAACCGATGTCAATCCATAAAGGTAACCTTGCCCGTGCTGACATCGTGCATGGCGCCGACGACGAGCAATTCGCCGCGGTCAACCAGGTCCTTCATGACCGGGCTCCGGTCCAGGATGTTCTGCACGGTCATGCGTACGTTCATGTGCGCCACCTGGTCCACGAACGCCTTGTTTTTTGAGGTTCGGTCTCCGATCACCTCCTCCACCGCGTAAACGGCGGGCGAAATGTTGCTCAGGGTATGGGTGAGGTTGCCCAGTTCGACATGGTCGCACGCCCCTTTCACGGCGCCGCATTCCGTATGACCGAGCACCACGATGATTTTAGAGCCGGCCACTCTGGTGGCGAACTCCATGCTTCCGAGGATGTCGGTATTGACGAAATTGCCGGCGATGCGCGGTGCGAAGATGTCGCCGATCCCCTGATCGAAGACGATTTCAGGCGGCACGCGCGAGTCGATGCAGCCGAGCACGACCGCGTAGGGGTACTGGCCCGCCGCGGTTTGCGACACCTGCGCTTTCAGGTCGCGGTCCAGCATCTTGCCGGACGTAAAACGCGCGTTGCCTTCCTTCAGCATGTCGAGCGCCTCGGCAGGTGATATCTCTGCCTGGGCCGCATGGGTGAGCGCCGGCACGCGCTGCGCGCAAGCGGTCGTCGCCAGCGTCAATGCCAGAAGGCCTGAGAACAGCAGGGTACGGGAGAGATACAGGTTTTTCATCGGTATGGGTTGGTTGGTTGGTTGGTGAGCAGCCACGCGTACCCCTCCGACGCTGCGACAGGGTATACCTCACCCATACAGCGGTGCCGTTGGTTGTAACGCGTGGATAGACGTTTCCCGGCCCGTGCGTCGCGCTGGAGCGCAACGGCGGGTGTCCGAGAGCAAGGGGAAGGCTACGAGCGACGCCGGAAGCCGGGATGGCGCGTCAGGCGGACATCGGCAACGGGCGTGCGAGGAGGAGGGTTAGCGCGCGGGGGCTATCGGCGCGCCAGGCGTTCGAACGGGGTCAGCAGGAAAAGCCAGCCGCGCACGAAGCAGCGAAAGGATTGGTGATGTGCACGGGAATCGGTAGTATCGACAAACAAGCGGGCGCTCATTTTTGTGCCTGGATAACCGAGTGTTGATTTAGATTGAGTCTAGATAACCGTGGATGCCGTCCTAAACGGAATACCGTTCGCCCAGGTTTCCGTTTTTTCGGCGTCTTGTACGATTTTGTGGCCTCTCGCCGTGGGCCGTCACGCCGCACCGTGTATTCGGGCGGGGCGTGCATGGACGACACCGCGACGAGACGCCTGTAAGTTGACATAAATACACATGGAATCGATCGTTGACTACTTCGCCAACATGCCCACGTCCCATCGGACGCTGTTCCTGGTGGGCGGGCTGACGGTCTTCTGGCTGATCGAGAGCGCGGCGCCGCTTTTTGCCGCCGATTACCGGAAATGGCGGCACGCCGGCGTCAACCTGTTTTTTACCCTCACCACCATCGTCGTCAATTTTTCGATGGCGTTTTTGCTGGTGAAGTCGTCGGACTGGGTGGTGGCGAACGGGTTCGGGCTGATCCAGTGGGTCGCGATGCCGCTCTGGCTCTTCACCCTGGTGGGCATCCTGTTGCTCGACCTCATCGGGGCGTGGCTCGTGCACTATGTGGAGCATCGCGTGAAATGGATGTGGCGTTTCCATCTGGTGCACCACACGGACCAGCACGTCGACACCACGACGGCGAACCGGCATCATCCCGGCGAGAGCGTGTTCCGGTTCGTGTTCACCACCCTGGCGGTGTTTATCGTCGGCGCGCCGATGTGGATGGTGTTTATGTACCAGACGATGTCGGTGGTGCTGACCCAGTTCAACCACGCCAACGTACGCATGCCGGCCTGGCTCGACAACGCGCTCGTGACAGTGTTCTGCACGCCGAACATGCACCGGGTCCACCATCACTACCGGATGCCCTACACCGACTCGAACTTCGGCAACATCTTCAGCTTCTGGGACCGGCTGTTCGGGACCTTCAGGACGGCGGATAACCGCCGGCTGGTGTACGGGGTGGACACGCACATGGCGGAGCCGGAAGCCGGCCGCGTCGGCACCTTGCTCCGGATCCCGTTCATGCCGTATCGCGAAAAGAAGGCGTACCCGGAGGAAGAGACGCTGTAGGCGGACGCGCATCCGGGGCGCCGCGCCTTTCCGTTTCGGAAAACGCTATTATGATGCACGCGCCCGTCCGGATTTCCCCGGGTCGGGGCATTGAAAGCGCCTCGCGAATATGCCAACCGCAAAGAAATTCGGCACCTTCGGCGGTGTCTTTACGCCCTCGATTCTGACCATCCTCGGCGTCATTATGTACCTGCGCCTGCCCTCGATCGTGGGGCAGGCGGGGTTGTGGACGACCGTCGGCATCATCCTCGTCGCGCACCTCATCTCCGTAGCCACCGGGTTGAGCGTGGCGTCGATCGCCACCGACAAAAAAGTCCAGGCTGGCGGGACCTACTACATGCTCTCGCGGAGCCTGGGTCTGCCGATCGGCGGGACGCTGGGGCTGGCGCTGTTCGTCGGCCTTTCGTTCAGCGTGAGCCTGTACGTCATCGGGTTTTCAGAGAGCTTTCTGAGCTACTGGGGGTGGGAGGTCTCGAAGAATGCGATCCGGTTTGCCGGCAGCATTACCCTGGTCGTGGTCACGGCCGTGACGCTGATCAGCACGGCGCTGGCGCTGAAGATGCAATTCTTCATCATGGCCGCCATCGTGCTCTCGCTGCTGTCCATCTTCTTCGGCCAGCACGACTTCGCGCCGGCGGCGCCGCTCCTCGATAGCCTGCCCACCGCGGCGCCGTTTATCGTACTCTTCGGCATCTTTTTCCCGGCGGTGACGGGGTTCGAGGCCGGCGTCTCGATGTCCGGCGATCTCCAGGATGCGAAGAAGTCCATCCCCTCGGGCACGATCTGGGCGATCGGCGTTGGTCTGGTCGTCTACATCGGTCTGGCCGCCTACTTCTCGTTCACCGTGAGCGCGGACCAGCTGATCAACAACCCGAACGTGCTGCTGGATATGGCACTGTTCGCGCCGGCGGTCGTGGCGGGTATCTGGGGGGCGACGATCAGCTCGGCGCTGGGCAGCATCCTCGGCGCGCCGCGCATCCTGCAGGCGACGGCGTCGGACCGGGTGGTGCACAAATTTTTTGCGGCCGGCTATGGGAAGGAAAACGAACCGCGCAACGCCCTCATCCTGACGTTCATCATCGCGGAGGCCGGCATCCTCATCGGCGAACTCGATGTCATCGCGCGCATCGTGTCGATGTTCTTCATCACGACGTACGGCTTCCTCAACCTTAGCTGCTACATCGAAAGCTGGGCGAGCCCGGACTTCCGGCCGGACTTCAGGATCCCCCGTGTCGTCAGTCTGCTCGGCGCCCTGGCCTGTTTTGTCGTGATGATCCAGCTGGATTTCGTCGCGATGATCGGCGCGTCGGTGCTGCTGGGGCTGGTGTTCCTGTACCTGAAGCGGAAGGAGCTCACCCTGGAGAGCGGAGATACGTGGGAAGGGTTCTGGTCCTCGCTGCTGCGTGCCGGCCTGCAGCGCCTCGCCCGCAGCGACGTGCACGAACGGAACTGGCGACCGAACATCTTGCTGTTCAGCTTCGGCACGCACGCGCGCGACCCGATGATGGCGCTGGCGACGTGGCTGGTACACCGGCGCGGCTTGCTCTCAAACTTCGATCTGGTCGTCAATGCGCAGTCCGATCGCCTAAAACCCCGCGTTTCGCAGGTGCTCGACGACCAGGCGGAGGTGGAGGCCGGCATCTTCTCCCGCCGGCTCGAATGCCCCGATGCGTACGAGGCGATGGAGGCCATCGCGACCTACCACGGCTTTTCCGGCGTCGAACCCAACGCGGTGATCATGGGGTGGGCCGGCAACAGTCGGGATCCGGAGCGCTTCGTCGCGCTGTTGCGCCGGTACGCCGAACTCGATCTGAACCTGCTGTTGCTGGATATCGACCGCGAGCGGGGCTACGGTGCGCAGCAGACGATTGACGTGTGGTGGCGCGGCGGCAACAATAACATTTCGCTCACGCTGGCGCTGATCCGTTTCCTGACCAGTTCGGATACCTGGGCCGGCGCGAGCATCCGCTTTCTGGTGATCAACGAGGGGGACACGGCGTACAGCAACGCCATCCAGAGCCGGATGGACGGCATCCTGGAGTCGTTCCGCATCCAGGGCCGCGCGCAGGTGATCAACAATGTCGTGGGCCGGAAGCCGATCCACGAGATCATCGGATACGAATCCGCGAAGAGCGATCTGACCATTATCGGCATGCCGGCGCTGTCGACGCAAAACGCGTCGGCCTATATGGAAGACGCCGACCGGCTGCTCGAACGGCTGGGTACGGTGCTGCTCGTGCGCGCCTCCACGTTCTTCAACGACCTGTCGGTGGGCATCGATACCTCGCCCCGTGGGGTGGATGAGGCGAAGGCGCTTCCGCCGGCCGTCACCGAACTGCCGGCGCTGCAGTTGCCGGAAGATGAGACGCTGCGCTGGGCGGTCCAACATGCCGGCGACGGGATCGAAGCGATCACCAGCGAGCTGGCGGACCCGGCGCTGGCCGCGATCGGAGAGATGCACCGCGACCTCGGCGTCTCGGTGAGCGGTGCGATCAAACGGTCGCTCGAGGCGCTCGCCCGGGGCCTCGACAAGCAGGACCGTCCACGCGCCCGGCGAACGATCCAGCGAACCCAGGCCTCACTCGCGTTTCACCTGCGGGACGAGCTGGCAAGCTTCATGGAGGAACAGCTTCCCATCCAGCAGCGGCTGCTCGAAACCGCCCTCGTGAAAGAGCGATCGCTGGTTCGCAATCTGGTCCGTCAGACTCCGGAAGAGTTGCAGCGCCCGGTTGATCGCCTGCCGGCGGGCGAACATCCCTCCCTGATCGAGCGACTGACGAACCGTTCACGGACCGTCGTCATTCCCTTTCGAGACCTCGTCGAGGCGCGCGGTACGGAAGCGCTCCAGCGTCTTATCCTCAAGCAGGTGGAAGAGACCGGCAGGGCAGTGCATGCGTTCTCGGAGCAGACCCTCGTGCTGCTCCAGAACGCGTTCGACGCGCTGCACCGGGTTGCGCTGCGCATCGAGGAAGGGGACGCCGTTGCCGCGCTGAGCGCGGAGCAGGATCACATCCAGTCCGCGTGGAGCGACCTTCTCGGCGGATACCAGCAGCAGCACCGCCGGATTCAGGAGGCCCTGCGGCTCGGCGCGCGTGAACTCGTTCAGGATATCGCTTCGGAAGTGCATACCGGATCCGGCCGGCAGCAGCGCGACCGGGCGGAGCAGGACCGCCTCTCCGCCGCCCTGCTCGATGCGCCGCGTCACTGGGAAGAAAACCAGCGTCTGCTCATGACGCGCGCCGCGCTGGGCATCCAGTTGATCTCGTTTCAGATGCGGCTTCGGACCATCGCGCAGCGGTACCAGGAGGAAGTGGCGCTTTCGCTCCAGAACAACCTCGCGCGGCCCGTTCGCGATATGGAGAAGGAGGTGCATGCCGCGCTGGCGTCCCTGCGATCGGATGCGGGAACGCGGATCCGGCCGGCGTTCTCGGTGCCGGCGACGTTTGATCTGAAAGGTATCCACCAGCAATTCGTGGCCGATGTTCGCGCGGCCGTCGAGGAGTTGCCGGAGTCGGTCCGCACCCTCTCCGAACAGGCCGTGCAACTGCTTGTCGATCGCCCGCTCGACGATGTCGATATCATCACGGTGTCCCTGCGCCGCGTTGTGGACTACATTGTGGAGATGGAACTGCTCGGTCCGATCAACGACGAACTCGCCGATTGGCCGGGGAAGGCCCAGCGCCTGTTCGCCATCGCGCAGGATGTGATGCGGCTGGTGTCCTTTCATGTGGATGAGGAACCCGGACTGACCGATGCCGGCGAGGTGGAAGCCGCCGTAAACCCGCTGCTCCAGAAAGGGCTAGAGCGGCTTCAGGCGCAATTGACCCAGCTGGAGCACGAGAGCGACGGGCTGGTCGCGTTGATCGGCTCGCGCCTGGATACGGCTGTCCAGCAGCTCAATCCGTACACCATCACGCGCACCGAAGGGGATCTGCAGCGCTACGTGCGCGGGCACACCGGCCGGCAGATCCAGTCGCGTTTTCGCGCCACGTGGGAGCGCGCGCATCACATGGTCCGCGACGGGCTCGTCCGCCTGCTCTACAGCCGCAGCGAGGGCGTGCTCTTCGCCCGGCAGCTCCAGGAAGCCGATCCGTACCTGGGCGCAGCCGCCCACGAAGGCCTCCGGCTGGTGGATGCCGTATCGCCGGACGCGACGGTCATGCGCGGCCTGCCGCTCTACTACCGGCAACTGTTTCTCGATCTCCCCAACATCACCCAGGAATTCTGGGTGGGCGCCGAGCCTCAGATCGAACGGGCGCATCAGGCGGTCGACCGTTGGACGCGCGGGGTACACGGCGGCCTGCTGGTGCTCGGGGAGGCGTATTCGGGCAAGACCGCCCTGTGCCAGCTGGTGGCGCAGACCTATTTCAAACGCGACGCCATCTTCCATCTCAATCCGGTCCCCGGCGGGACGTGCGATCCGGTCATCCTCGAACGCGAGCTGAAGCGCGCCCTCGGGATCGCCGGCACGCTCGAGGAGGGGTTCGCGCAGCTGCCGGCGCAGAGCGTGCTCATCCTCAATGACCTCGAACGGTGGTGGGAGCGGAGTCCGGACGGCACGGCGGCGCTCGCCCTGATCGCCGGGTGGATGGAACGCTATGGCCGCCAGTGCTTCTTTTTGATCAACGCCAATGTGCATGCGTTCAAGCTGATCGACCGCATCCACCCGGTTTCGGGTCTGTTTCTGGATATCGTCACCCGTTCGCCGTCGAATGCCGAACAGATCAAGAACGTCATCCTGCTGCGCCATCGCTCGGCCGGCATGACCTTCACCATCGACGGCGAGCCCGAGGATCGGGTATCCGCCTGGACGCTCGCCCGCCTGTTCACCAGCCTCTTCGATTATGCCCGTGGCAACGTGGGCGCGGCGCTGCACGCATGGATCGTCGCCATCGACCGGGTCGGGGCAGAAGGGATCGCCGTAGCGCCGCTGTCCCCGCCAGACGCGTCAGTCGTCGACACGCTGTCCCCGATCCAGAGGGCGATCGTCGTCCATTTGCTGCTGCACGGCACGCTCACCGGCGAGCGGCTGCACCGCATCAGTTCGCTGGACGAGACGCTGCTGCGGCATGAAATGCACGCGCTGCAGCGGCTCGGGTGGGTCGTTGAACGCGAGCAGGGCGTGCTCGCCATCGATCGCTTTTTATTGCCGCATCTCACCCGCGCCTGTGTCGAACGGAGGTTGCTCGGATGATCCAATCGCTGTTTCTCGATGTGTCGCACGTCGTTGCGATCGTTATCGTACTGACCGTCCTGCTGCTGGCCCGCAAGGGGCTCCGCGTCGTTCGGCTCCGGCCGGCGATGCGCGAACGGCTCGACCGCCTGTTGCCGGCGCTGGAGACAGCCGCCTTCGTCGGCTTTGTGCTCTGGTGCGTGTGGCTGCTGACGCCGGAGGACAGCGAGGCGTTCTGGTGGGCATCGGGCGCGATCGTGCTGGGGCTGTTCGGCGCCGGCTGGTTCGCCGTGCGGGATCTAGTGAGCGGGATCATCCTGCGTTCCGAAAACGCCTATACACCGGGGCAGTGGGTTGAGACAGCCCAGGCGGCCGGGTTTATCGCCTCGCTGGGGTATCGGACTATGGAGCTGGAAACAGACGCCGGTCTGCGCATCCGCCTGCCGTACAGCCAGCTGGGCAAGGCGGCCCTGACGACGGCCGACCGGTCGCAATCCGCCCGAGCCCACACGTTTATCCTCGAACTGCCAGCGACCGAATCCGTCGCGGTGCTTACCTCCCGGATTCGCTCCGCAGCGCTCACGGCGTTCTGGTCCTCGCCGCGCCGCGAGCCGTACGTGCACTACATCGAAGTGAAGGAGCACGTGCACCGGTTCGAGGTGACGACGTTCTGCCTGGACGAAGCCTACGCCACCGATCTGGAGCGCTCGGTCCGTCGGCAGCTCGAACCGCACTAACGCCACGCCCGGTCACCGGTTCAGTTTCCAGAACGGTTTTCCCTGATCCTGCGCCGTCGTAAGACGCTGCCGGCTCGTCGGAGGCGCGTCCTGTTGCATCAGCGCGTGGATGTCGTACAGCAGCGCTTCGGCCTGGGCGAAGTAGGAATGGCCGAGCAGGTCGACATCGAAATCGGGCACCGCCACCGTATCCACCCCCGGCGCGATAGTGTAGGGCATGTAGTAGCCGGCGCGGGGCGCGTCGTGCAGGATGCCCGAGAGGTACACCGGCAGGTCGCCGTCGGACGTATAGAGTGTGGTGCGTCCGGCGTGCTCCGGGTAGAGGTAGGCGAGCTGGACGAACAGGTCGCGGTCGACGTCCGGCGCCGCGAGGAAGATCTGGTCGAAGCGCACCTTGCCGCGGGTTTCGGCGTTGCCGGCGATCCGCTGGAGCGCGCGGAGCAGGCCGCGGTTGCCCATGCTGTGCGCGATGATATGGATCCGGGCGCCCTGGCATTTTCCGGCGAACTCGACCAGGAAATCGGTGATGGCCTTTTCGCTCGCCTCGATGCTGGCTTCGTCGGCGGAGTAGGCCTTGACGTCGCCCCGGGACGGCCAGCTGAAAAACGCCGTCGGACCCTGCACCTTGAGGTCGAACCCGATCTGGGCGGCGCGGATGGCCGCTTCGTCGAAGGTGACGTTGAATCCGTGGATGAACAGGAGCGCCTGGGGCTCGTCGCCGGCGTCGTCCAGTGCACCGCGCACCTCGTCGTAGAACGTATCGCGGTCCAGCGTCACGATCTCCTGGATGCGGAGGTGGTCGTCCCGCAGGTCGAACCGGAGCAGGCGTTTCCAGAACGCGGTGCCGGTCTCCCCGAAGCGGTGTGTCTCGGGGATGAAGACATCGACGCGGCCCGTGGTCGTTTCGCCCCATCGTTCACCGGTGAAGCCGGGCCTGTCCGTTCGCGGTTTCCGGTTGGTGCCGAACCAGACCGGGTAGACGACCCCGTCCGGCGGCGGCTCCGCGCCCGACATCTCCAGCTCCTCGTCCCCCGTGGACGCTCCCACATCTTCACCGGGTCCGCGCGTCGCCGGGGCCGGCGATGGTGACGGTGGACGCGGCGCCGGAGGAGGAGGCGGTTGGGCCGACTCCGGTTCCTCGGGCTCGATCATGGCCGGCCGCGCGTCGAGGTTCTCGATCAACTGCGCGATCGCGGCGTCTGAGTCGACCACCATGTTCGGCGCGCTCTGCAACGCCGGCGGGAGCGGGACGTCGTCGCCCGGATCCAGAAAAAGGACGCCCACCTGCGACCGCGCCAGGGTTGGTGCGATGTCGGCCTCGAACCGCTCCGCGAGGCCGGCCGACCATACGAGCAGGATCCAGTCAAAGTCTCCTTGGACGGTGACGGGACGCGCGTCCGTGCCAACCGGTACGGCGTGTGCGTCCAGATCGGCCCGAACGAGGGCGTCGTTCAGTGCCAGCACGCGGCGTACGTGTGCGTCAGATTCGCGGGCGTAAAAGATCAGGATACCGAGTGCGCGGGCCATGGGTCGATCGAGCTGGGTTGCCAGGGTTGCCGGATATATAAGAAGTCGCCACACGCGACGCCAATCGGGAAAAGCTCGACACCCCGGGTAAGGACGGGTCCTACCCGATGCCGGCCGCCGGCCTGTCGTCTTTTTTCGTCAGCCGAACCTACGTTGGCCTTCGACGCAATCCGCGAGGCCCGTCATGAAAAGTTCGCCCATCTACGCATCCCTTGTGCTGGCGCTGCTCCTCGGTGCAGGCTGCCACCACACGAACCGTCTGGCCGAGTACGATTTTAGCGGCGGTTCGCTGGCCGTCCAAACCATCATTCCGAGCCGGCCCGGCGTGTTCACCAGCGACTTCTTCTTTTACGACCGACGCCGACCGCTGGGTCTGTTCGTCAAGCTGGGCACGGCCCTCATCAAGGAGGCCGAGGCGGAGCGGGCGCGGGTGCGCATGGACAGCGCGAACCAGTGCATCGATGTCGCCGCGATCCTGCACGACCGGATCCACGAGCGCAGCGCGTCCTATCTGAATGCCGATCCGGTCGACGCCATCGCGGACGCCGATTTTCTGCTGGATGTCCGGATCCGTTCCTACGGGATTGACGCCGAGGCGTGGGATGCCGGCGCCTATTTCAAGATCGAGGCCGAGGCGCTGCTGATCGACCGTCGCGGCGGCCGGCTCATCTGGGAAACAGAGTTCGAAGAAACGGAGCCCATCTCGCCGCTCCTCTTCGGTCCGCATTCCGGTCTGCGCAACATCATCACCGCAGCCGCCCTGTCCGGTCTCTCCGTCGAGGAGATGACCGTCGCACTCGAGCAGCTGGCCGAGTTCAGCGCCGACCGCATCACGCGCCGGCTGCAACGGGATCTGTACCGCATGAGGCGATGATCGACGCCGCCTCCTCGATTTCGCGCGGCCGACGATCGTTCTAATGAAGCCCGAATCTGCCGGGAGACGCCTCAGTGACGACATAACCACAGGTCAATGTGATCTACGGGCGCACATCCCATCCGTGCGCCTCAGAACGTTTGTTTTTGACCGTGTTCTCCCATGCTATTGTATACCCATCGCTCCACTGTTCTATTCGTTCTTTTACTCCTCGTGTCGCGCGTCTCGTTTGCGCAAAGTCCGGCCGGCCTCGCCGGACGCGTCACGGACGGCGACGACGGCATACCGCTCTTCGGAGCCAGCGTCATCCTGACCACGCCGGAAGGCGGAATCGTCCGGGGCGTCGTGGCCAACGAGGAAGGGCATTTTCAGATCGACAACCTCGACCCCGGGGACTACCGGCTCGAGGTGCACTTTGTCGCCTACATCGGGTTCGAGCTGGCGTTGACGCTGGAGGCCGGCGAAGTGCGCACGATTCACGCCGCCCTGACGCCGGAAAACGTCAACATCAACACCATCGTGGTGACGGCGTCGCGCGGCAAGGAGCGCGTCCTCGATTCGCCGGCGTCGGTGACGGTAATCGATTCCGAGGAAATCGAACAGGACGTTTCGCTGTCGCCCATCGCCTCGCTGCGCAACATTACGGGCGTCGATCTCGCCCAGACGGCCGTGGACCGCAATCAGATCGCGCTCCGCGGGTTCAACGCCGCCAACATCAACAGCAACGTCTTTTTGCTGAACGACTACCGGCCGGCGGTCGGGGCCGAGGGTGTGGCGTTTTACAGCATCATGTCCAGCTCATCGATCGATCTGGATCGCATCGAAGTCGTGCGCGGTCCGGCCTCGGCCCTGTATGGCGCCGGCGGCGATGCCGGCGTCGTGCATTTTATCAGCAAGAGTCCGTTCGACTATCCCGGCACCTCGCTGTCGGCGACGGCCGGGCAGCGGTCGATGCTCGCCGGCCAGTACCGCCACGCGGGGGTGATCAAGGATCGGCTGGGTTATAAGCTGGTGGCGAACTACGACCAGGCGCGGGAGCTGTCGTACGACCTCGACGAGGCGGCGGACGCCGACGTGCTGGCCCAGGAAGTCATCGTCCGGGAGCCGGATTATGCGAAGACGCAGCTGGACGGGATGCTGGAGTACCTCGCCGGCGACGACCTCACCCTCACGTTCAACGTCGGGTATTCCGAGCTGACCGGTTTTCTCCTGACCGATATCGCGCCGTTCCAGGTCGACAAGATGATCGGGTATTACGGCCAGGTACGCGTCCAGGCCGGGAGCCTCTTCGGCCAGGTTTACGCGAACATGCGCGATGCCGGCACCTCGTTCGCCTACACGGCGTTGCGGCCGATCATCCAGGAAGGCGGCCGGTATGGTGGCCAGCTGCAGTACGAGCACCTGAGCCTCGACCGGAAGACCCGCCTCATCGTCGGCGCCGACGCGGACCTCATCCGACTCGCTTCCTCCGGTACCCTCACCGGCAGGAATGAGCTGTCGGACGACATCACCCTCCTCGGCGGCTACGCCCAGACGTCGGTCGACATCTCGAAGGAGATCGACCTGTCGATCGCCCTGCGTGGGGACTGGAGCAACGTATACGCCGGCATCCAGCTTTCGCCGCGCGCGGCATTTCTCTATAAACCCACGCCGCGGCATACGCTGCGGGCGGCCTTCAACACCGCGTTTGCGGCGCCCACGGCGTTCCAGTCGTATCTGGATTTCGTCATCCAGGAGCAGACGCTCAACGATGCGGGCTATCAGTTCCTGGTCATGGGGCGCGGCGCCGTCGATGGCTACACGTACGACACGTACCGTGCTACCGGGCAGGCGCGGCTCCTGTTGCCGGTGGGCAGTTTTCTCGGGCAGGACTACAGCGTCGGCGCGATGCCCATCGCACCCATCTACGGTGCGGCGGCGGGCGGCGGGCTGATCGACCTGCTCCGGTCGACGGCTCCGCTGCCGGGGCTGGCGCTGTCCGATACACAGCGGCAGCTCGTGGCCGATCTGCTGGCGCAGTCGGCTTCGGCCGGATTCACGGGGGCGGAGGTCACGTCCGCCGGCGTGCTCGGTCTGCCCGACGCCAGCGAGCGCGGCTTCAAGGAAGTCGCGTCGCCCTCGGACACGCGACCGCTCGAACAGACGACGACTCGGTCGCTGGAGCTGGGCTACAAAGGCGTCATCGCCGACGACGTGCTGCTGACGGTCGACGTCTACTACGCGAACAAGAAAAACTTCGTGGGGCCGCTCACCCTGAGCACGCCGTTTGTGTACCTCAACGGCGCCACGCTGACGGGCGATGTCTCCAGCGTGCTCTCGAGCCTGTTTCAGACGACGACGGACCCCGCGATGCGCGACCTCCTGGATCAGCTGGCGATGTCGGGGCTGTCGACGGAGCAGGTCACCGGCCTCCTGTCGAACCTGGTCGGCCAGGCGATGAACGACCAGTCGATCGCCGTCGTCCAGACCGACCAGACGATCCTGCAGCCCGGCACGCCGAATGCGATCGGCGCGCTGGCGACGTTCCAGAATTTCGGCAATATCGACTACTGGGGCACCGACATCTCGGTCGAGATCTACACCGACAACCAGGTCTCGCTTTTCGGGAACGTCTCCGTCGTGAGCGACGGCCTGTTCGACTACACCCAGCTGGGCGAAGGTGACCCCAGCCTCGAACTGGCGCTGAACGCGCCGACGTTCAAGGCCAAGTTCGGTCTGGGCTATACCACGCCGAAGGGCGTCTCGCTCAACGTGTTCGGGCGGTATGCGAATGGGTACCCGGTGCGTTCGGGTCGGTTGTTCGGGGAGGTCGAGCCGGCGGCGCTGTTCGATTTCGGGATCAGCTACAGCCTGGATAAATACGTCGCCGGCCTGCGGTTCGACACGATGATCCAGAACGTGTTCAATACCCAGCACCGCCAGTTCATCGGCGCCCCGCCCATCGGACGGATGGCGCTGGCTCGGTTGACGTTTGAGCTGGAGTAGGGGCTGGTTGATCAGGTGACGTCACGCGCGGAGACATCGAAGCGATGCAAGATGCAGGATCAGGACTGTTAACAAAAATGGCTGTGCGCACTCTATAAGCACATACCCTCCTTTTTAAGGAGGGTCGTCGACGGCATGTGCCGCTCGACGGGGAGGATCAGCCGAAATAGACCGCTGTGCCACCCAAGAAACCACCCCACCCCGACGTTCGTCGTGGTCCCCCTCCTTGGAAAGGAGGGGATGACCTGAAAAAGGACGCCCTGCTATTTTTGTTAACACACCTGATGCAGGATGCAGGATGATCACGCAAAACCTGGTCGCTAAGTGGTGATCAGCATCTCTTTAATCTTGATCCTGCATCGCAGGATCTGAGGCGGAGGTGCGTGAGTGCAGTAAGTAAATAAAAAAGCCCCTGCGCATGGAGAATGCACAGGGGCTTTTCTGTGGGCACTACTAGATTCGAACTAGTGACCCCCTGCTTGTAAGGCAGGTGCTCTAACCAGCTGAGCTAAGCGCCCGGGAAAAAGAGTCATCGGTCAATGGACATCGGAACCTGCCCGAGGCAAGGCGTTCGACCAGTGACCAGTGACCAGTGACCAGTGACCAGTGACCAGTGACCAGTGACCAGTGACCAGTGACCAGTGACCAGTGACCAGTGACCAGTGACCAGTTCTATGTCGAGCGGGAAACGGGACTCGAACCCGCGACCCTCAGCTTGGGAAGCTGATGCTCTACCAACTGAGCTACTCCCGCTGATCGACAGCATGGTACGCCATCGCGCGCTTTGCTGTCAAGGCTGACTGCAACGCCCGACCCTGAGTCGCGTTCCAGCTTTCTTGCCGGCCCGGCAACCCGTACAGGTGAGACCAACCTGCGAACCTGTAACCGGCCAACCTGCCACCTCTTTAATTTCTCGTGGAGCCGGAAGAAGTTGTGGAACCGGGAAAACTTCCGCCGGCTCCGTGCATTTAAGCCTGCTCTGTTCGAATGCCGCTGCGCTTCGAGCGGGACAATCAACACCACATAGCACACCGATGAAACGCACGTATCAACCGAGCCGGCGCAAGCGCGCCAACAAGCATGGCTTCCGCGCCCGCATGGCGACGAAAAACGGCCGTAAGGTGCTGGCAGCCCGTCGCGCGAAAGGACGCAAGCGTCTGACCGTCAGCGACACCATGGCCAGCAAATAAGCCGGCCGCCGCCGCGCCGATGCCAACTGAATCCGACGACCGTCCCCGAGACCGATCGTTTGCCCTGCCGTCTACCCACCGGCTGAAGCGCCAGCGGCTCATACGTCCTCTGTTCGACCGTTCCCGGACCGATGTAGGATCCGTGGCGCGCGGCTGCGTTCGCCTCATTCACCGAACGCTCTCTCGCGTGGAGGCCGGCGTCGACGTGCCGATCCAGGTCGGCTTTGCGCCCGGCCGCCGCGCCCGGACCGCCGTCGAACGCAATCACATCAAGCGACGGCTGCGCGAGGATTACCGGCGCCACCACCATCTCCTGACCGACGCACTCGCCGACCGGGCCGACGTCGTGCTTGTGCTCATGATCCTCTTTCGCGGCGATCCTCCCGCCGCGGACTCCTGTATCCCCACGGATCTGCCCCGCGCGCTCGAGCTGCTCGCCGGCAAAATTCAAACAGGCTTTTTTTCCGAATGAACCTTTCACTCCGTACCATCGGTAAAAAGCGCGTCGCGCCGATGGCCCGGTGCTGAAGGGCGGCCCTCCTGGCAGGTGCCGTATCACGCAAAGACGAGAAGCATTTTGGACCGTAATACGATCATTGGGACCGTTCTGATCACGCTGATTCTGATCGTCTGGTTTACCTTCCTGGCGCCGCCTCCCCCGCCACCGCCCGCCGAACTCCCCGCCGATACCACGCTCGCGGTCGATCCCCTGCTCCCCGAACTGGAAGCGGACCGCGCCCCCCTCCTGGCTGCCGATCCGCTTGTTTCGGACACCACGATCGCCGGCGGCGTCCAGGGCTCCGAGCGCCTTATCACGGTCGATAACGATCTCTACGAAGCGGTCTTCTCCACGCGCGGCGCTACCCTCGTTTCCTTCAAGCTGAAGGAGTACAAGCAATTTAATCAGCGGGCCCAGGTCCAGATCGTGGACACCACCGGCGCCGGCGCGCTGTCGCTGGCCTTCACCACGCCCGCCAATCACAACGTCGACACCCGCGCCTTCCTCTTCGACGTATCCACCGACGACGACGCCATCCACGTCGAGGAAAACGACGAGCAGGTGGTGCTGACGTTCTTCACGGTGGTGGGGCAGGGCGGCATCCGCATGTCGTATTCGTTCACGCCGGGCACGTACGAAATCGGTCTGCGCGTCGAACAGGACAATGCGGCTTCGTTCACGACGCGCGAGGGCTACGAGCTGGTCTGGAACGGCGGGCTGCCGTATTCGGAAGGCAACCACACCCAGGAAGCGGTCAAGACCTCGGCGTTTGCGCGGAGCGGCGGGGAAGTCGAGGGCATCACGCTACAGTCCGATCCGGTCGAGACGAAAGACATGCGCGGCAAGGTGGACTGGATCGCGGTCAAGAACCAGTACTTCACGGCGGTCGTGATGCCCGCCGGCGAGACGCGCGGCGCGGAACTGGCCGGCGAACGCGTCGGCGCGATCGACGCGCCCGAGCATACCAAATATTTCGAGGCCCGGCTCCTGATGCCGCAGGCCGAGTCGGAAGTCGATGCCTTCACCCTCTACCTCGGGCCGCTCGAGTATTACCGCATCAAGGGGTACGACCTCGGCCTGTATGATATGGTGGATTACGGGTGGGACTTCTTCGAGTGGATTACCCGCCCGATCGCGAAGTTCATCTTCATCCCAATGTTCAACCTGCTGGACGACTTTATCCCCAGCTATGGCATCATTATCATCATCCTCGCCATCTTTATCAAGACGGTCGTGTCTCCGCTGACGAAGTCGTCGTACCGGAGCATGGCGCAGATGCGCGAGATCCAGCCCGAGATCAACGCGATCCGGGAGAAATACGCGGACAACCCCCAGAAGCAGCAGGAGGCGACGATGCGCCTCTACAAGGAGTCGGGGGTGAACCCGCTCGGGGGCTGTCTGCCGATGTTTGCGCAGTACCCGGTGCTCATCGCCCTGTGGCAGTTCCTGCCGCAATCGATCGAGATCCGACAGCAGGGTTTCCTCTGGGCGAATGACCTCTCGGCGCCGGACGTCATCCTGAATTTGCCGTTCAAGATTCCGCTCTACGGGGATTTTGTCGCCGGCTTCTGCTTGCTCATGGGCCTCTCGATGATCGTCCAGATGCGGCTGCAGTCCAACCCCTCGGCGATGGGGGGGACGCAGGCCAAGGTGATGATGTACATGATGCCGGCGATGCTCTTCCTGATCTTCAACCAGTGGGCGTCCGGGCTGAACCTGTATTATCTCGTCTTCAACATCCTCACCGCTTTCCAGCAGCGGTTCATCAACAAGTCGATCGAGAAGGAGCGCGAGGCGAAGGCCGCCGACGGGGCGGACTGGAGCGGCAAGCCGGTCGATCGGAAAAAATCGAACGGGGCAGCGCCGCGCGGCGGCAAAGGATCGCGCAGCACACAGCGCAAAGCCAAGCCCTGATCCCTTCGCGTGACCATGGACACCATCGCGGCCATCGCAACGGCGCGAGGGCGGGCGGCGCTCGCCATCGTGCGCGTATCGGGGCCGGCGGCGGTCCCCATCATGGCATCGTGTTTCAGCGGGCCGGCGCTGGCCTCGGCCGCCAGCCACACGGTGCACGTCGGCTATGTGACGGATGAGCGCGGCGAGGCCATCGACCAGGTGGTGGTGACCCTCTTTCTCGCCCCGCGGTCGGTGACGGGGGAGGACGTGGTCGAGGTATCCTGTCATGGCGGCGACCTCGCGCCGCAGCGGGTGCTGGCGCGGTTGACCGCCTGCGGCGCGCGCCTCGCGGCGCCGGGCGAGTTTACGCAACGGGCCTTTCTGAATGGGAAGATGGATCTCGCCCAGGCCGAGGCCGTCGCGGATCTGATCCACGCCTCGTCGTCGATGGCGCAGCGCCTGTCGGTGCGCCAGCTGCAGGGACGCTATTCCGAACAGCTTCAGCGTGTCCGGGCCGACCTGCTGGAGACGTGCGCGTTTATCGAACTCGAGCTGGACTTCGCCGAGGAGGATGTCGCGTTCGCCGACAAGAGCCGGCTCGCCCGCCTGCTCGCCAGCACCGAGGCTCTGCTCACGACCCTGCTCGGCACCTACCGCCTCGGCGAACTCGTGCGCGACGGCGTTCGGGTGGTGATCGGGGGGAGGCCCAACGCCGGCAAGTCGACCCTGCTCAACGCGCTCATCGGACGCGAGCGCGCCATTGTCAGCCCGACGCCGGGCACCACGCGCGACGAGATCGAGGCCGAGCTCGAAATCGAAGGGCTGTCGTTTCGCTTCGTCGACACCGCCGGCCTGCGCGATGCCGCCGATGCCATCGAGGCGGAGGGGGTCCGGCGCGCGCACCGCGCCATCGATACGGCCGACGCGCTCCTGTACGTCTTCGATCTCGGCGCCGGGTTGGATGCCGAAGAGCAAGGCTGGATCGCCGGGCGCCGGCGCGCCCAGCCCGAGATGCCGATCCTACTCGTCGCCAACAAGGTCGACCTCGTCGCGGCGCCGGAGCCGGGCGAGGCCATCGCGCTCTCGGCGAGCCGGGCGTTTGCCGAGCCGGCGGAGTTGCGCCCGCTCGTCGACCGCCTGCTCGCGGCCGTCGGCGCGGATCTGTCCATGGCGGAGACATCGGCCATCGTGACCAACCAGCGGCACCGGCAGCACCTGGCTCGCGCGCTCGACGCCGTGCGCGGCGCCGCCGCCGCCCTGGCGGGGGATGCCGGCGGAGACACCCTTGCGCTCGATCTCCGGGCGGCCCTCCACGAGCTGGGGCAGATCACGGGGGAGATCACGAACGAGGATGTGCTGGACCAGATCTTCTCCCGCTTCTGCATCGGGAAGTAGACGCTGTCTGAATAACGGATCGTACGCCCATGCACCACAATCAAGCGAGATCCGCTCCGTCAGATGCTCGATGCTGGATGTGCTCATTCCGCTGCATATCGAGTATCCAGTAACCAGCATTTGATGTCCAGTGCGCAAGGGTGCGTAAGATCAGTGAATAAGCCGCAGACTTGGCTCAGATATTATTGCCGTTATTGATAAAGACAGGCTATACCCCCAGACTCCCACACTCCCTTACCCCCACACCACTCGCAGGGCAGGGGAGCGATTAAGTACCACGGAACATAGGCCGATCCTGAAAGAGCCAGACATTCCGTGCCACGAGGTGAACGCACGGTGCTGGTCAACCTGACAGCCCGAGCCATGCTACAGACTACACCGAAAAAACCTGCGCCCAAACCGGCCGACGCTCCGAGCCGGCCTGACGACGACTTCGCCCGGTTTGAGTTGAAGGACCGCGTCGTCATCATGCTGCTGTTCAAACAGCTGGTGACGATGAAGCAGATCGAAAAGAACTGGCACAAGTGGCGCAAGCTGACCCAGCAGCGGCAATCGGAATCGCTCTGGCGTGTGCTGGCGGATGACCCCGAGCTGGAGCGCGAGCGCATCTTCGCCTGTGCCGCCGAGGTGTACGCCTTCGAGGACGCAGTCACCACGCCGGAGACCTCGCGCTACATCCGCAAGATCGAGGATGTCTTTTCGGCGAAGCAGTGGGAGCTGCTCGGCAGCCAGTTTCTGGTTCCGATCGCCCGGAACGGCGCGACCTGGACGTTCGCGACGTTCGACCCCACGCATCCCGAAATGGGCCAGACGCTCAAGAAGATCGGTCTGCCGAACTACGAGCTGCGGTATGCGCCTGAGATCGTCGTCAGGGACCTCATCAAGGACGCGTTCCCCCAGCATGTGAGGAACGAGTTTCTCGAGCGGGCGACGCAGGAGATGCACGCGTTCGACCTGGGCACCGAATACGAACAGGAGCAGGGCCTCATCGACGAAGACGCCCTCGAGGCCGAGATCGGCCGATCGACGCTCATTAACCTGTTCGAGGCCACGCTCCTGGAGGCCGTGCGCCGTGGCGCGTCGGACATCCACATATTCCCAAACAAGATCCGGCAGATCGAAATCCACTTCCGGATCGACGGCCAGCTCGATTCCTGGCACGTCGAAAAGCGTGTCCACGCCGAGGCGTTTCTCGCGGTCGTGAAGGACAACTCGGTGAACGTGGACCGCTTCGAGCGCGACGCGGCGCAGGACGGCTTCATCCAGCGAACGATCGACGGCACGCTCATCCGCTTCCGCGTGTCGGTGCTCCCGATCGCCAACGCGTCGCACGAGATCCGCTCCGAAAGCATCGTCATTCGTGTGCTCGACGACCGCAAGGTGGTGTCCGACCTCAAGAAGCTCGGTCTTCTCGACGAGGCCATGGAGCGCTTCAACTGGGCGATCCAGCAGCCGCACGGGATGGTCATCCTCACCGGCCCCACGGGCTCCGGCAAGACGACCACCCTGTTTGCCTGTCTGCACCAGGTCGTGACCCCCCGGGTGAACGTGCTGACGGTCGAGGACCCGGTCGAGTACCTCATCGATGGCGTCCGGCAGATCAAGCTCAATCCCAAACTGGATCTGGAGCAGGCGATCCGCGCGATTCTCCGGCACGACCCGGACATCGTGATGGTCGGCGAGATGCGCGACAAGGCGACGGCGGACCTGGCGATCAAGCTGGCGAACACCGGCCACCTGACGTTCTCGACGCTCCACACCAACGATGCCCCGAGCGCGGTGAGCCGGCTCTACAAGATGGGCGTCGAGACCTTCCTCATCGCGTACGCCATCAACCTCATCGTGGCCCAGCGGCTCATCCGCACCCTGTGCCCGTCATGCAAGGAGATCGACCAGGCCAGGAACCCGGCCCTGCTCCGCCGGCTCGGATTCACCGAAGAGGAAATCAAAACAACGACCCTCTTCAAGGCCGGCGACAACCGGAATTGCAAAACCTGCAACGGCATTGGCTACAAGGGGCGGCGCGCCATCACCGAGACCCTCGCCTTCTCCGATGAGATCCGCTCCATCATTGTCGAATCCGAACAGAACATCGACGAGGATGCGATCCGGAAACAGGCCGTCAAGGAAGGCATGTTGACGCTGCAGGATGCCGGACGCCGGATCGTCCTCATGGGCGAAACGTCCATCCAGGAATTGATACGCGTCGTTTCCTCCGACATGTGAAACGGGAACGCATCGCGCCGGCGCGACGCAGCCGTTCCCGTACCGCGTGACGCCGCACGACGGGCCGCGAACCCTCCTCCGCGCCGGCATAACGCCCGTTACGCGTAACCCGAGGCGCCGAATCCCAAACAGGCCGGCCATTCCCGTATTCGTTATCGAAATCACGTAGTGTTTTCAGTAACGGAACCCCCGATACGGTAACGATTCGATACGGGTAGGCCGAGCGTCACGCGCGCGGTTACGCGAGACCGCTCGACCGCAACGCTCGAAACGGAAGCGGTGATGCGTCGCGTTACGCGGTGCGTGTTTGGAAACGGGGGGATGTCACGAGACGCGGAACGGCGTGGCCGGAGGGGAAGGCGAGGTTCGGTCGTAACGGGAATGCGCGGGATGCCGCTACGGCAACGGAGTGCCGGCCGTCAGGCATGCTTCGGGTGCTTCAGGATCTCGTCGATCTTGCCGAGCAGCTTTTCGACGTTGAAGGGCTTGGTCACAAAATCGTTTACGCCGCGGCTCAGGGCTTCGCCGATCTGGGCGATGTTGATGCTGCCCATGGCGGTCAGAAAGATGATGGGGATATGCGCGTAGGACTTGCTCTCGCGGATACGACGCTGCACCTCGAATCCGTCGATGCCGGGCATCTTCAGATCGAGCAGAATCAGGTCCGGCTTCTCGGTCGCAGTCTGCTTCAAACCCTGTAAACCATCGGATGCCTCGAACACGACAAAACCGACGCGCTGGAGAACGTAGGCTAGTTTCTTGCGCATTACTCGGGCATCATCGACGATCAGGATCTTCTTACCAATGGATTCGCGAGAGATCGAAAATGTATGTGGTGTCGGCTCATTCATGTGTATCGGTGATATCGGGGAGCATCAGGTGCACGCATACACCTCGGCGTGTCCTTTTAATCGGCCACCACGATGAATTCTATAGCTGGGGGCCCGGCCCGGGCGGGATCGACACGCCGGCACCCGGGTACCATGGACCGACTCCTCTGATTTGAAACACGAAGGTTTGCGACCTCATGGCTGGCGTAGCTGAATATGATGTGATCGTGGTAGGCGGCGGCCACGCCGGCGCGGAGGCGGCGGCGGCGGCGGCCCGGATGGGCGCGCGCACGCTGCTGGTCACGATGGACCTTCAGGCCCTCGGGCGCATGTCGTGCAACCCGGCCATCGGCGGCATCGGCAAGGGGCAGCTCGTCCGCGAGATCGATGCGCTCGGCGGGTTGATGGGTCGGGTGACGGACACGACCGGCATCCAGTTCAGGATGCTCAACCAGCGCAAGGGGCCGGCCGTCTGGAGTCCGCGCGCCCAGAGCGACCGGGCGCGGTACGCGGAGGCGGTGCGCCGCGACCTGGAGTCTATCCCGAACCTCCACATGCGGATGGACATGGCCACGGAGGTCATCGTGGAAGGCGGCCGGGTGACGGGCATCCGCACCCAGGCGGAGCAGACCTTCCGGGCGCGCTGCGTCGTGCTCACCAGCGGCACGTTCATGAACGGCGTGATCCACATCGGCCGACGGCAGTATGGCGGCGGCCGCGCCGGCGAACGCGCGTCGACCGGTCTCACGGCCTGCCTCCAGCAGCTCGGCTTCGAGAGCGGCCGTCTCAAAACGGGGACCCCGCCGCGCGTGGACGGCCGGACGATCGACTACAGCCGGGTCGCCGAACAGCCGGGCGATCCCTACGCCAGCCCGTTTTCGTTTATGACCGACGCGCTGCCGGCCGACCAGCTCAGCTGCTGGCTTACCTACACCACGCCGGCGGTCCACGATACGCTCCGGACCGGCTTCGGCGAGAGCCCGATGTTCGCGGGGCGGATCCAGGGACGCGGGCCCCGGTACTGCCCGTCGATCGAGGACAAGATCGATCGCTTCGCCGACAAGGAGCAGCATCAGATCTTTCTGGAGCCCGAGGGCCGCGACACCTACGAGGTGTATGTCAACGGGTTTTCGACGAGCCTGGCCGAGGAGGTCCAGCTCCGGGCGCTCCGCCAGATCCCCGGCCTGGAGCAGATCCATATGATCCGTCCGGGCTATGCGATCGAGTACGATTATTTCCCGCCGTACCAGCTTCGCTATAGCCTGGAGACGAAGACGGTCGAAGGGCTCTTCTTTGCCGGCCAGATCAACGGCACCACCGGGTACGAGGAGGCGGCCGTGCAGGGGCTCATCGCCGGCATCAACGCCGTGCAGCGCCTGCGCGACCGGGAGCCGCTCATCTTCAACCGATCCGAGGCGTATATCGGCGTGCTCATCGACGACCTCGTGGCCAAGGGGACCGACGAACCCTACCGCATGTTCACGTCGCGCGCCGAGCACCGGCTCCTGCTTCGCCAGGACAACGCGGACCTCCGCCTCACGGAACGGGGGCATGCGCTGGGTCTCGCCACGACGGAGCGGCTGGATCGCATGCGCGCCAAGCGCGAGGCGATGTCGGCTACCCGGGCGAAACTGGAGCAGACGTCCATCCATCCCGATCTCGTCAACGGCTACCTGGAGCGCGTCGGCACGTCCGCCATCCTGCAGCCCGAGCGTCTGGCGAAGCTGGCTTTGCGGCCGCAGGTAGACCTGAAGGCGCTCATCGAACACGCCGGCGTGTATGACCAGGTGGTGACGCCCGCGCCGGGGCTGGAGTCGGTCGAGACGCTAGTCGAGACCGAACTCAAATACAGCGGGTACCTGGATCGGGAGCGCGAGATGGTCGAGAGCATGATGCAGCTCGAGCGGTGGTCCATCCCGGAGGGGTTCAACTTCCGATCGGTCTCGAACATCACCATCGAGGCGCGCGAGAAACTCAGCAAGATCCAGCCGGAGAATCTGGGTCAGGCGTCCCGCATCAGCGGCGTCAGCCCGGCGGACATCTCCGTGTTGATGGTCATGCTGAAGCGAGGATAGGCGGATGCGCGCATTGACCGCGGATCAAGAGGCGCAGCTGACGGACTTCGCGCAGCACCTGCATCGCTTCAACGCGACGCACAACCTCGTCGCGCGGCCGGCCTCGGTGGAGCAGCTCGAACGCCACATCCGGCACTGCCTCTACCTGACCCATCGAGCGTTTCCCGACGGGGCGACCGTGGTTGACTGGGGCACGGGCGGCGGGCTGCCGGCGATCCCCCTGGCCATCGCGTTTCCAAACACGCGGTTTGTCGCCGTCGACGCGGTCGACAAAAAAATCATGGCCGCGCGCGCGATGGCGCGCCGGCTGGGGCTCGCCAACCTGGAGGCGTGGCACGGCCGCGCCGAAGCCTGGCCCGGCGTCACCCACTATTCGGTCTCCCGCGCCACGGCCCCGCTGGCGACGCTCTGGGCGTGGCACGTCCGGGTCGCCGAGACGTTCGCCCCCGCGCCCGAAGCCGCCTGCTGGCCGCCCGGGCTGATCGGCCTCAAGGGGGGCGACCTCGCCGGCGAGATCGAAGACCTCGTGCTCCGGTTTCCCGATGCCCGGTGCGCGGTGGCGCCGCTGGAGGATCTGGGTGCGCCATCGTATTATGAGGAGAAAGTCATCGTGCAGGTGACCCGCGCCCCCGAGGCGTAGCCGCCCGCACCCGAACCCGTGCCACCCACGTCCCGCCCGATCGGATGCCCAACGCCGAACGCGTCCTCAATCGCACCGAACGTCTCTTCGCGCTCGTCCTGCTGTTGCAGAACCGTCCCTACCTGTCATCGAAAGACCTTGCCGATCACTTCGGGGTGAGCCGGCGCACGATCTTCCGCGACCTGCGCGCGCTCGGCGAGTCGGGCGTCCCGCTCACTTATGCCGACAGCGGCGGCTACGAGATCCTGGACGGCTACCAGCTCCCGCCGCTGATGCTCACCGCCCGCGAGGCGGCGACGCTGCTGATGGGCACGGAGTTCACCAAGCTCCAGTCGGACGCCTCGCTGGCGCGCGATGCCGACCAGGTCGGTCTCAAGATCGAGGCCGTGCTGCCGCCCGAAATCAAGACCTACATCGAGCGGCTGCGCAAGAGCCTGGTGATGGATCCGTACTGGCTGCATGCCCAGCGGGCGGAGTTGCGGGACGACGAGGAGGGGCGCTGGTACGAGCTGAGCCAGGCGGTGGCCGGCCAGAACAGTGTCATGATGGAGTATTACGTGGCCAGCCGCGACGAGGTCACCCGCCGCACGGTCGATCCGCTCGGACTCGTGTACTACACCGATCACTGGAACCTCATCGCCTACGACCACCTTCGAGGCGACATCCGCAATTACCGGCTGGATGCCATCCGTTCCATGCGGGTGCTGATGGAGCGATTCCAGCCCCCGGAAGGATTCGATCTCACCCGCCATCTCGAGGAGCGCGGCGAGAGCCCGGAGAACGTCCGTGTCCGGATTCGCTTCGACAACCGCATTTACCGGTGGGCGCGCCGGGGTATTCCGGCGAAGATCGAGGAGGAAAACGATCAGGACGGCATGACGACGGTCACCTTCTGGTTCGAGAACATGATGTACGTGGCGAGCTGGTTGATCCGGTTCGGCGCGATGGCCGAAGCGCTGGAGCCGGCCACACTGCGCGAGGTGATCCGTGACCAGGCGCTCGGCATCCTCACCGTCTATCCGGGTGGGGGCTGAGGCGGACTGGTATGGAGGTCGAACCCCGCCGGCCCTCGCTCGCCTGGCGCATCGCGCGCTGGATGCCGCTCGCGCTCCTCGGGGCCGCTGCGATCGGGTTTGTCCTGCTGTTTCTCCAGGGCGGCCTGGTGGCGGTGATGGCCTGGTATCTCGGTCAGTCCATCCTGCCGTTTATGGGTGCCTGCTTTCTGGTGGGATCCATCGTCTACGGTCTCGTGCGGAAGCGCCGCAGCCCGGTGCTCGTTGCGACCATCGTGGGGTCGCTCGTCGCGCTCTCGCCCGTGCTGGTGCTTTTCAAGGTGGCCCCGCTCGCGTACCCTGTATCGCTCGGCGACGTGGAGCCGGCCGCGCACGTCCGGCTCCCGATGGACACCCTGAT
This sequence comes from Rhodothermales bacterium, assembly GCA_041391505.1. Classification (NCBI taxonomy): domain Bacteria; kingdom Pseudomonadati; phylum Rhodothermota; class Rhodothermia; order Rhodothermales; species Rhodothermales bacterium. The sequence goes on along the minus strand of JAWKNW010000007.1, from coordinate 115,042 downwards.
GTATGTGGCCTGGGGGGGCGACGCGGTGTCGACCAATTACCACGCCGCCTCGCCCGATCAGCGCTGGGCCTACGACCTGGTGGTGGCGCCGTTTTTTACCGCGAGCGATAGCCTGGGCGACTACGGCTGTTACGGCCTGCCGGTGCTGGCGCCGGCGGCCGGCGTCGTCGATGTGTCGCTCGACGGCCGACCCGACGCGCCGCCCGGCCGGCTCTCGTACGACCTGGCGAATCCGCTCGGCAACTATGTATCGATCCGGCTCCGGGAAACCGGCGCCTACCTGATCCTGGCGCATCTTCAACCCGGCAGCGTGCGCGTTGCCCCGGGCGATACCCTGCGCGAGGGGCAGCCGATCGGTCGATGCGGTAATTCGGGCAACACGAGCGAGCCGCACGTCCACATCCACCATCAACGTCAGAGTCCGTCGGAGACGCCGATCGGCTTCGCCGAAGGTCTCCCCCTCTACTTCCGGGACGTTATCGGCCCCGCCATGCCCGTCGGCGGCTTTCGGATCGAGGGCAACCGGGCCATCATGCTGGGCGATTCGCTCCGAGCGGTGTTAGCGCGATAGGATATGTGTGAAATATGTTTAACTGGACTGGCTGATGGATGCGCCAGGGCCTTCCCTTGTTCATTTCTCCAGCGCGCGCATGAGGGGCATGCAGGCATCGAGGGACGGTACGTCCTGGATGATGATGCGGAGTTTGCCTTTGGCGGATTCTTTCAGGACGAACCGGTTTCCGAGCGCGTTGAGGCGCCCGAGCAGCGGCTGGAACAGGTGCTCGTAGAAGTAGGCGTCGTCCTTGTCGCCCGGCACTTCGAGGAAGAGTCGCTGGTTCTTGAACGTGATCTTGGGGAGGCGGAGCGACTGGCCCAGGTTGCGGAGCGCGGTGGCGGTGATCAGGTGGCTGACGGGCGCCGGCGGCTCGCCGAAGCGGTCCTCCATCTCGGCGCGTAGCTCCGCGAGCGCCTCGGTCGTCTCGGCTTCGCTGAGCCGGCGGTAGAGGTTGAGGCGTTCGACGCTGCTGGAGAGATAGGTCTCGGGGATGAAGGCGTCCTCCTCCACGTCGATGACGGTGTCGCTCGGGGCCGGCGGGGCCACGTCCGTGAACAGTTCGCTGAACTCCTCGCTCCGCAGTTCGTGGACCGCTTCGTCGAGGATGCGGTGATAGGTCTCGTACCCGACGTCGGCGATAAACCCGCTCTGCTCGGCGCCGAGCATGTTGCCGGCGCCGCGGATGTCGAGGTCGCGCATGGCGATGTTGAAGCCGCTGCCGAGCTCGCTGAACTCTTCGACCGCCTGCAGGCGCTGCTTGGCGTCGCGCGTCAGGGTGTGGATCGAGGGCACGAGCAGGTAGCAGAACGCCTTCTGGTCGGACCGCCCGACGCGCCCTCGGAGCTGGTGGATGTCGGACAGCCCGAAGTGGTCCGCATGGTTGATGATGATGGTATTGGCGTTTGAGATATCGAGCCCGCTCTCGACGATGTTGGTGCTCACGAGCACATCGAATTTGTGTTCGATAAAATCGTCCATCACCCGCTCCAGGTCCGCCGGCTTCATCTGTCCGTGACCCACCTGGATGCGGATGTTGGGGATGAGCAGGCGAAGCATGTCGGCGATGTCGTCAATGCTCTGCACCCGGTTGTGGATGAAGAAGACCTGTCCTCCCCGGTTGGTTTCGTAGAGGATCGCGTCGCGGATGAGGTCTTTGTCGAACGTGTGGATTTCGGTGACGATGGGCTGCCGGTTCGGCGGCGGGGTGCTGATGATCGAGAGGTCGCGCGCGCCCATGAGGGAGAACTGGAGCGTGCGGGGAATCGGCGTTGCGGTCAGCGCCAGGGTATCCACTTCGGCGCGCAGGTTGCGCAGCCGTTCCTTGGCCGCGACACCGAAGCGCTGCTCTTCGTCGATGATCAACAGACCCAGCTTCTTGAACGCCACGTCCTTGGAGAGAAGTCGATGGGTGCCGATGACGATGTCGATCTGTCCGCTCTTGACCGCGTCGAGGGCGGTCTTGATTTCGCTGGCGGATCGGAAGCGCGACAGTTCGGCGACGCGTACGGGGTACGCCTTGAGCCGCTTGCTGAACGTTTCAAAATGCTGAGACGCCAGGATGGTGGTAGGAACCAGCACGGCCACCTGCCGGCCATCCTGCACCGCCTTGAAGGCGGCGCGCACGGCGATCTCGGTCTTTCCGAAACCGACGTCGCCGCAGACGAGCCGGTCCATCGGAATGGGCAGCTCCATGTCCTGCTTGACGGTCTCGGCGGCGAGTCCCTGGTCGGGCGTGTCTTCGTACTGGAACGAGGCTTCGAGTTCTCGCTGCCAGAGGGTGTCCTTGGGGAAGGCGTGACCCTGGGAGGCTTTGCGTCGTGCATAGAGCGCAATGAGGTCGCGGGCGATGTCCTTGACGCGCTTTTTGGTCTTGCTTTTGGCGCGTTCCCACTGGCCCGATCCGAGTTTCGTCAGGGCCGGCTGATGGCCTTCTTTTCCGGTGTACTTGTGGAGTTTGTAGAGGGCATTGACGTTGACGTAGAGCACGTCCTCATCCCGGAAGAGCAGGCGCACCGCTTCCTGCTGTTTCTCGCGCACCGTGATGTGTTCGAGGCCGGCGAACTTGCCGATGCCGTAATCGATGTGCACGACGAAGTCGCCCGGCTTGAGGTTGCGCAGCTCGCGGATGCTGAGCCCGCCCTGCTTCTTGCGCTGCCGGCGCGTGGTCGGCCGGTGGTACCGATTGAAGATCTGGTGGTCCGTATAGACGGCGAGCTGTGCGGCGGGGAATTCGAATCCCTGGTGGAGCGAGTCCACCTGCAGCCGTACGCGCCCCTGTTCGATGTCCTCTTCGAGCAGTTCGTGGAGGCGGGATTCCTGTCCCCTGCTGTCGCAGAGGATGAGGGTGTCCATGCCGGCGTCGTGGTGGGCGCGCAGCGTTTTGCGGAGCTGGTTGATGCTGCCGTTGAACGACGGCTGCGGGCGCGCGTCGACGTCGATGGACCGGTCCGCCGGGCGGGCGGGTGCGAACGAGCCGAAGTGCATACGGGTATGCGGGAGGTAGGCCCCGGTCAGGTCCTTTTCCCTCAGATAGAGCGTTTCGGGGGGCGGTGGCGCCGTGGTATCGCCGTTATTGTTATGGAGTTGGAAGGCTTCGGTTGCGCGCTGAAAGAGGGCGCCGGCCTGTTCGGTCAGGCTCCGTTCGTCGAAGAGGGCGAAGAGGGTGCCGGGGCCGAGATAGGAGAACACATCGGTATGGGCGTCCGGTCCTTCGATGGCCGGGGCATCGGACAGGTTGGGGACGATGCGCGCGGTGCGGAGCCGGCTGATGGAGCGCTGGGAATGGACGTCGAACTCGCGCAGCGAGTCGATCTCGTCACCGAAAAACTCGATGCGAAGCGGGTACGGCCCGGTGTACGGGAAGACATCCAGGATACCGCCCCGGAGCGCCATCTCCCCCGCCTGCTCGACGAACTCAACGTGTTTGAATCGCTGCTGGCTCAGGCGCTCGAGCAACGATTGCGGATCCATCCGTTCGCCGATGGCGAGCGTGAGGGTTTCCTGCTGCACCGCGCTGCGCGCCGGCACGCGTTCGCATACGGCGTCGATGCTGGCGACGACGATGCCGTCGAAGCCGGCGGCCAGTTGCTGGAGGGCGTCCGTTCGCGCAATCGCAAAGGTCGGATCGCGCATCATCTCCGGGTCGTACGGTTTGGCGCCCGAGGAGGGGAACTGGAGGATGGCCGTCTCCGAGGCATCGAGCTGCTCGAGGTCGCTGACCAGGTGGGTAGCCTGCTCGGCATCCGGCAGGAGCGCCATGATGGGCTGCTTGAGGTGCCGGTGCAGGTGCAGCAGGGCGAGCGCCGGCAGCGAGCCGCTCGCATTGCGAATGGCGACCGAAACGGGGCCGGATGCGCGTGCCTGGAAGAGCGTATCGGTCAGCTCGGCGAAAACCGGCTGCGCAGCGATGCGGGTAAATACGGGTGCAAGCGACACTGGAATGCCTGGGTTCAATTCAGGTAAATCATCCGGCCGGTACATGCCGGAAAGGCCGTAGCCTCCTTCTGGCGGCTACGGCATGCGGAGGCTCCAACGATACGAGGTGTGCAAAGATTCCCCGGTGTTCCACGTGGAACACCGGGTTGCTGAGTGTGCTGCAGCAAGCAGGAAGGCTGCATGGATCCCCGCATTCGCGAGGATGACGGTGCGGTCGGTGGCGGGCTTCCGGCTCGATTGGGAAACCACCCGGCTAGCAGTGCCTCCAGATGCGATCAGCTGAAACGAAGGCAGTATGGATCCCCGCATTCGCGAGGATGACGGTGTGGCCGGGTGCGGGCTTCCGGCTCGATGGCGTCATCCCCCGGTCAGGCCGGGGGCGAGCTCCCAACTCGAGGGCGTCATCCTCCGGTCAGGCCGGGGGCGGGCTCCCAACTCGATGCCGTCATCCCCAACTCGATTGGGGATCCACCCGGCTGGCAGTGCCACCAGATGGGACTAGCCGAAACGAAGGCAGCATGGATCCCCGCATTCGCGAGGATGACGGTGCGGCCGGGGGCGGGCTTCCGGCTCGATGGCGTCATCCCCCGGTCAGGCCGGGGGCGAGCTCCCAACTCGATTGGGGATCCACCCGGCTGGCAGTGCCACCAGGTGTGACCAGGTGAAACGAAGGCCGCATGGATCCCCGCATTCGCGAGGATGACGGTGTGGCCGGGGGCGAGCTCCCAACTCGATGGTGTCATCCCCCGGTCAAGCCGGGGGCGAGGTCCCAACTTGATTGGGGATCCACCCGAATGGCAGTGCCACCAGATGTGATCAGATGAAACGAAGGCCGCATGGATTCCCGCATTCGCGAGGATGACGGTGTGCCCAGCCTGTTCCACGTGGAACGCTCAGGCCGCATCCGCGATAGCTTGCCGGACAAACCCGCCGGCGCGGTCGAGCCGGGCGGCGGCCTCGCCGGCTGAAACGCCGGCAAAATGCATCACCAGGGCCGTCTTGACGTGGCCGCGGGCCGCATCCAGGAGGCGCGTCGCGGTTTCGTAGTCCACGTCGGTGACCAGCATGACGGTGCGCTTGGACCGCTCGACGAGCTTCGCGTTCGTCATTTGCAGGTCGACCATCATGTTTTCGTAGACCTTGCCAAGGCGAATCATGCTTGCTGTCGTCAACATGTTCAGAACCAGCTTTTGGGCCGTGCCGCTTTTCATGCGGGTGCTTCCCATGACGACTTCCGGGCCTACATAGGGGCAGATGGCCACGTCGACATCGAGCCGGAAGGCCTCTCGGGGGACACACGTCACAAACAGGGTGACGCAGCCCCGCGCCCGGGCATGCTTTACGGCGCCCAGTACGTAGGGGGTTCGCTGGCTGGCGGCAATCCCGCATACGACATCGTGCGGGCCGAGGGGCAGGGCCTCCAGGTCACGCGCGCCATCCTCCTCGCGGTCTTCGGCCCCTTCCTGGGACTGAAAAACTGCCCGTTCTCCGCCGGCGATCAGGCCCTGCACCATGTCCGCCGGCGTTCCGTAGGTCGGTGGGCACTCGGAGGCGTCCAGAATACCGAGGCGACCGCTCGTGCCGGCGCCCACATACAGCAGTCGCCCGCCCTGTCTGAAAGCCTCCACGATGAGGTCAACCGCCTGCTCGATATAGGGCAGTTCGCGGCGGACGGCGACTGGGACGAGGTGATCCTCGGTATTGATGATTTCGAGGATCTCGTGCGTGGAGGCGGAGTCGATCCGGGCCGAGGCCGGGTTGCGCTGCTCGGTGGCCAGCGTTTTGAGTTGTTCGAACAGGGTGGGTGTGGACATGGCGCGGTTTTGTATCTTCAGCGGGGCTTGGACGGGCGCTTCCGGCGCCGGCCTGCAGAAACCCCTGAAACCAGATGTACCGGTCACGGATCCTGTTCCGCAACCCTACCTGCGCGCCCCGCGTTTTTCGGCAGCAACCGCTCATGGAAATACAGTCGATTCGAATAGCATCCTTTCGCGCGCACCCGGATACGCGGATCGACCTGGCTCCCGGCGTAAACCTGTTTTACGGTCCGAACGGCGCCGGGAAAACCAACGTGCTGGAAGCCGTCCACTACGTATGCCTCACCAAGAGCTTTCTGGCCACCCAGGATGCCTATGCGCTGCGAACCGGATCGGCATTTTTTGAGGTGGAAGCGGCATTCGCCGGCCGGCATCGGAGCCAGGCGCGCGCCCGCATCGTTTATGCGCGGGGAGAAGGCAAGCGGGTTTTCGTCAACAGCGCCCCGCTCGAACGGCTTTCGGAGATCGTGGGCCAGTTTCCTGTCGTGGTAGCCTCGCCCGGCGACTATACCCTTACGGCGGAAGGACCCGAAATCAGACGGCGGTTCATGGATAATATCCTGAGCCAGTCGAAGCCGGTCTATCTGGATGACCTCGTCAATTATCGTCGTGCCCTGAAACAGCGCAATGTGCTGCTTACCCGCTACCGCCGCGCCGCGATGCCGGCGGGATTGCTCGACTCATGGGACGCCGAACTGGTCCAGCTCGGCAGCCGGGTCATCCTGGGCCGGCTGCGGTTCATCCGCGCATTCACAGCCTTTCTTGAGGAAGCCTACACGCAGATCGAAGCGGTGGGCGAACATCCCAGACTGGCCTACGAAACGATCGGGCCGCTGGATGAAGCCGACACGATCGACGCCGTCGCAAGCTGCTTTAACGACCGGCTCGCACGCGCCGGCCGGCGCGAACGCGAAATGGGGCGCACGCTGGTAGGGCCCCATCACGACGAGATCGTTTTCAGCCTGAACGAGATGGAGGTGCGGCGTTACGCCTCCCAGGGACAGCATCGCCTGTTCGGGCTGGCGCTCCGGTTGGCCCAGTATTTCTACCTCAAGGCGCAGCTCGATGAGGAGCCCATCCTCCTGCTCGACGATCTCTTTGGAAATCTGGATGCGCGGCGTTCGGAAATTGTACTTCGTCTGCTCCGAGACGGCGTCGTGGGGCAGTCGCTTGTAACCGCGACCGGGCGCGAACCGTTCGTCCACGCGATACCGTTTGAAGATGCGGCGCACCGGCTGTTCTATGTCGAGGCCGGTCGTGTGCGCCAGGATCCGCATCCGACCGCCGGCGCGTGAACATATCGGTCACGACGCCGTTTTTTAGCATGCATGCACCGTGTACCCACGCCCTTCCGGCGCATGCAGACCCATAGACATGTATTGCACATATCGGGTTCTGCCTGGAAAATCTTTCAGACAGAAACGTATCCTGACCCCGAGTCAGGATACAATGCCGTTCTGGGGGTTCCGGGATGTACCGGGGCACCCCGAACGATTTTTTAGACACTGCCTACATAAGACGGTCGTTACACGGTCCTTGGAAATCCAGGCGACGTTGCCTACCGTCAGGAGCAATTCCCAGAAGCGAAACAGGGTCATCCAATACCATGAAGATGCTGGTTATGAAATCGCGCGTGCTGTTCGCAGCCGCCATGATCGCGATAATGTCGTCCGGCTGTGTCACGGTCGAGCAGAGCCTCGTCACGGGCAACAAGCGCGCGTTCGGCTATACCTGGGCGCAGGAAGTCCAGATCGGGTCGGAATCGGATCCGCAGATTGTCGCCGAATACGGCGTCTACGACAATGCACAGCTCTCCAGCTATGTAGAGAAACTCGGTCAGGAGCTGCTCTCCGTTAGCCATCTGCGCCGGCCGGACACGCCGGCCGAGATGAAAAACACCCCGTTCACCTTCCGGGTGCTCGACAGCCCGGTCGTCAACGCGTTCGCCCTGCCCGGCGGGTATGTGTATGTGACCCGCGGATTGCTGGCGTATCTCGACAATGAAGCCCAACTCGCAGTCGTCATCGGACACGAAATCGGCCACGTCGTCGGCCGGCATGCCTCCAAACGCGCCGCGCAACAACAGTTCGGGCAACTGGGCGTGCTCGCGGGCGCCATCGGCGCCCAGGCGGTGTTCGGCGGAAATGCCGCGGAAAGCGTGCTGAATACGGTGGGGAGCGCGGCCGGTCTACTCTTTCTGCGCTACGGACGCGATGACGAACGCGAATCGGACGATCTCGGCGTGGAATACGCGTCGATGCTGGGCTATCAGTCTGGCGAAGGCTCCCGCTTCTTCCGCTCGCTGACACGCATGCAGGAGCAGTCCGGCCAGAGCATTCCCAGCTTCATGTCCACGCACCCGGATCCCGGCGAGCGCGAAGCGACCATCCAGCGCATGGCCTCGGAGTGGGCGCAGCAATACGAGATGACCAAGGTTTCGCGCGATAGTTATCTCGCGCTCACGAACAACATGGTCGTCGGCGAGGATCCTCGGCAGGGCTACGCCGAAAACGGCATGTTCTACCATCCCACATTGCGTTTCCAGTTTCCCTATCCGTCGGGGTATCAGGTGATCAATCAACCCACGCAGGTCGTGGTGGTTGAGCCGAATCAGAAAGCGATCATCGTGTTTTCGCTGGCGCAGGACGTCAAGACCGCGCGCGACGCCGGCGCCAAGTTCGCCGCCCAGGAAGGCATCACGGTCATCAACCAGGGCGCCGCGAATACGAATGGGCTGTCGTCGTATGAGATCATCGCCAAGGCCACCTCGCAGGAGGGCGCCGAATACCAGCTCAAACAACGGTACGTGGAGTATGGCGGCAATGTCTACTCGTTCCTGGGATACGCGGCCGCGGCGGACTACGATTCGTATGCGAACGCGTTCAACTCGACCTTCGGCGGTTTCCGCTCGCTCACCGATCAGAGCAAGATCAACGTGCAGCCAACGCGCATCGACCTGATTACGACCAGCCGGAGCGGCCCGTTCAGCTCTTTCCTGCCCAACCCGATGCCCCGGGGATTCACCGAGATGGAAGTCGCCATCATGAATCAGGTGAACCTGGATACGAACATCGGTCCGGGTGTTAAACTGAAAATCCCGCGTTAATCCCAATCGACGACGGTCAATCCGCCATGCATGTGCCGCCCGGGCAAGCCGCCTTCATCCCCGCCCATCTCGAACCGCATCTCTCGCGAATTCGGGAGCTGTTCAACGAATACCGCGCAGAAGCCGATAACGGCGTCTGTTTTCAGACCTTTGAAGCGGAGATGGCGGCGTTGCCCGGGCATTATGCCCCGCCGGAGGGCGCCCTGATTCTGGTCGAGTGGGAAGGCACGCCGGCCGCCTGCGCCGCGCTCCGGCCGCTCGAACCCGGCATCTGCGAATTAAAACGCGTCTATGTGCGCCCGGCGTACCGGGGCAAAGGGCTCGGCCGGCTTCTCGTGGAACGTTTTCTTGAACGCGCCCGCATCCTGGGCTACCGGGAGGTTCGCCTCGATACGCTGCCCAGCATGCAGGCGGCTGCGACCCTGTATCGTTCGCTGGGCTTTGAGGATCGGGCGCCGTATGGCGATGATCCGACCCCGGGTGCGCAGCACTTCTCCATCGCGCTGCACTGACCAGTAGGCCAGGTTCTGTCTGAAAAACCGTTCAGACAGAACCGCATCAAGAACCTGATTCAGGATAAAACGCTGTTTTGGAAGTTTCTTGGATGCTCCGGGACGACCAGCCGATTCTTCAGACACAGCCTACTGGAGCGAGGCCAGGTACGCCACGAGATCCCTGAGTTCAAGAGGACGGAGCAGGGCGCCCATCGGGGGCATCATCGAAGCCGCCGGCGCCGTCCGTTTCCGGATGTCGTTCTGGGCGAACACCCGGACCTCGTTGCCCGGCACACGCAACCGAAGCGAATCCGCCGACTCATCCGCCAGCGAACCGCTCACGACGCCGCCATCCGCCAGGGTGATAGTCAGGGTCTCGTAGCCGGGCGCAATTTTCGCGGACGGCGCTATCAGCGACTCCAGCAGGTAGGCGCGGTCTCTGCGCCGGCCAACGCCCTCGAGATCCGGTCCCACCCGACTTCCCTCCCCGCCAACGGCATGGCAGCGAATACACTGGGCCGCCGCGTGCTGCGTGAACAGGGCCTCTCCACGTGTAGCGTCACCCCCTTCCAAACTGAACGCATAGGGCGCCTCCGCGCCGTCGAAACGCGCCGCGACCTCGTCGGCCCGCTTCCCGAGAGCAGGATCTCCCGACGCGCGGAGTGCGAGAAACAGATCGAGATCTATAGGATCTATCTCATTGTTATTTAAGTACTTGGTTGCCATTTCGCTGAGGATGTGACGCGCATCCGGGCCAGCAAGTCCCGCGAGGATACCCAGGGCCGCCTGCTGCTCGGCAACGGCATCGGGTCGATCGAACAGCCGGCGGATGTGCCGCGAGGCGGCCGCCTCGTCGCGCTCGGCGAGCCGCTTCATCGCGGCGATACGCAGGGGCGCGGCCTGCGATTGCAGCGCGGCATCGAGGGCGCCGGCGCCGGCGGGCGTAGGCAGCAACAGATCGAGCACGTCGATGCGCATGCCGGCGGGCCTAGACTCGTCGGCGAGCCATTCCATCAACTGGGCGTCGGGAGGGGCGATGCGATAGACCTCGAGCAGATGTAGGGCCGCGGCGAGCACGGTGGAGGATCGGGTGGCGAACAGGCTGCTCATCCGGTTCTCGATGCGACGCGCCACCGCGTCGCCCGGTCGATCGGGCAGCGGGCGATAGCGGTGTTCGACGCGATCGAGAAACACCGGTCGGGTCCAGGTCGCCAGCATCTCGAGGGCTTCGGCTCGCAGGACGTCCGGGTACGACGCGTCCTCGGCGGCGGCGAAGAGGCGCTCGATATCCTCCTCGCGGCCGAGACGCAGGCCGGCATTCAGCACCCGGCGCAGCAGCGCCTCGCTGCGAAACGGGGTGACGCCGGCCAGTGCGGCCAGGTCGGGCAGGGCGTCAGGGATCGATTCATCGTCGTGGATGGCGCGCGCGGCCTCGACGACCACCCGTTCGCTGGCATCCTTCAGAAAGGACGCGACACCCGGATTGCGCTGCCGGCGCAGTGCGACGACGGCGCCGATACGCACGGACAGGGACGCGTGCGCGCCGGCTCCCACCAGTTGGTCCGTCGTAGCCAGCGAGGCCAGGCTGGAGACGGCCGCATGCCGGATGAAGGCGTCCCGATCGGCGTTGCGTTCCAGCAGGGCGAAGAGGGCGGGGACCGCGCCGGCGGTGCCGCATGAGCCAAGGCTGAGGGCGGCCTCGTAGCGTGTGCGGTCGTCCGGATCGCCGAGCAGCCGAACGAGGTCGGCTTCGCTATCGGGGAATAGCGCGGGGTGCTCGCCGGCGAGGCGAATGGCCTGCCTCCGCACTTCCAGGTCGGCGTCATCGAACAGCGATCGCATCGCGCGATCGACGTGCAGGTCGCCCGATCGCGCAAGCTGCCCCATGCCCCAGAGGGCGTGGATCCTCGCCAGCGGGTCGGCTCCGGAGTCGAACACTGTTCCAGCAAGGGTTTCGCCCTGTTTCCGGCGGACCAGTTCGAACTGGGCGTTCAATCGGACACGCTGGTCGGGGTATGCGAGCAGGTCGATGAGTTCGCTATCGGGGCGTCCGTTCATGCCGGCCTGGATGTACTGGCGGGTGCGCCGGCGTGCCGGGGAATCAGCCTCCTCGGGAAAGTCGATCTTGACGATGGCTCCCGATTCGTTCGGGGCCCATTCACCGGACCAATCCGCCACATAGAGCGCCCCATCGGGCCCGAAGCTGAGCCCTGTCGCCATGAACCCTTCGTAGAAGGTATGCTCGTTCACCATCTCGAAGCCGGCGCCGCGCGGCTTGACCTGGAAGGCGCTGATCTTCTTGCCCGGAAACTGGGTGATGAAGACGTAATCCCGATACGCGGCGTTGAGCGCCGTGCCGGGGTTGAAGAGGAAGCCGGCCGGACCGTCCGAATAATTGGCGAGGGGCGGCGTGATGTAGGCGGCCTGGCCATCGAACGCCGGCACGAACAGGCGCTCGTCCATCCAGGGCAGGTAATGCGGCAGGCGCTGCGTGTCGGTCCAGTTGTAGAGCATGTTGTACTGCCAGTTCGAGCGCCATCCCGAGTCGCTCCCGCGTGTGATGTACACGAAGCGCTCGCGCTCGCCCGGCAGATCGCCATCGTTATCCATGCAGAACAGGCGTCCGTAGGTATCGAAGGAGATTTCGAGGCAATTCCGGAGGCCATGCGCGAACACCTCGACGTGGCTTCCGTCCGGCTCGCTGCGGAGGACCAGGCCTTCATGCGGATAGCGGATCGTCCGGCCCTCCCGTGTCGTGAAGTGCACCCCCTTGTCGCCGATCGACCAGTAGATGCGGCCGTCGGGGCCTACCGTGAGGCCGTGGAGGTCGTGGCCGCCGAGGCCCATGTGAACCCCGTGTCCGCTCTGGAGTACGGTTCGTTCATCCGCTACGCGATCTCCATCCGTATCCTTGAGGAGCCACAGATCGGGGATGAGCGTGAGGTACACGTTGCCCTCATGCCAGAGCACGCCGGCGGCCACCCCGGTGACCTCGGTCTGAAATCCTTCCGCAAACACGGTGGCTCTGTCCGCCGTGCCGTCTCCATCCGTATCTTCGAGCAGGTTCACGCGCTCGGTGAGCGTCGTGAGGTCGCGCCAGTCCGTCACGCCGTTGCCGTCGCGGTCCTTGAGCCAGGGGTTGCGGTAAGGGGCCCCGGGCGCCATGAACGTATGGATGGCGTCGCGCCGATCTTCCACCGTCTGGAACGTCTGATCGAGCACCGACCAGGGGATGGGTTCGAGCCCGGGGATGAAGCGAATGTCGAGGTCTTCCGTGCGCCGGCGGTTGGTTTCTGTCACGTAGATCCGGCCTTCGGGATCGTGACTCAATGAAACAGGGTTCTTAAGCATGGGATCACGCGCCCAGAGCGTTGCAACGGGCTTCTCGCCGGTTGGAGAGGGAGCCGCGGCGGGCAACATGGCGGCTGAAACGCCGGCAAGAACCAAAAAAAGGGCGGTGATCGTACGTTTCATTGGATTCGATGAGGAGGTAGCTGGTTTACGTTGCGATCACCGATGGCAGCGAGCAACCCCGGCGACGTTGGATGATCTTCATCTCGACACACTCATGCAACCTGAATGACGAATCGAATGCGGATTCTGGCAATGCGGGTCGTCCGACAGATCGGGTGGCTGGGGCTGCTGCTGGCGTGGCTCCACGCGGTGCCGCCGGCCCGGGCGCAGCCGTCCTACCGGCTGACAGGCACCGTGACCGATGCGTCGAATAACGAGCCCCTGCCCGGCGTGCACATCTTCCTCGCCAGCCGGCAACAGGGCACGACCACTGATCGAAACGGCGCGTACACCATCGAGGGGATCGAGTCCGGCGCCTATCAGGTCGTGATATCGATGGTGGGATTCAACCCCGCCGTCGCGCAGGTCCAGCTCATCGGGGAGTCGACCCATTTCCGCCTCGACGTAAGCCTCAACCCCATCGTCTATGCCCTCGATGGGGTCGAAGTGGTGGACGAAGTGCCCCGCGAGTGGCAGAAGCTCCTCGAACGCTTCAACAAATTCTTCCTGGGCCGCTCCGAAAACGCCGTCCGGTCGACCATCCTCAATCCGGAAGTGCTCGATTTCCGCGACGACGACTCGGGGTTTTACGCCACGGCCTCCGAACCGCTCGTCATCGAGAACAGGGGGCTGGGATACCGCGTCACGTTCCTGTTGACGGAATTTCGGATCGACAAGACGAATGGCTTGCGGTACACGAACGGCTACTGGCGGCTCGAGCCGCTCGAGCCGAAGACGCGCTCGGAAGAATCAGCCTGGCGGCAGCGGCGCGAGCGCGCGTTTCTGGGATCGATGCAGCACCTGCTCTGGTCGCTCGTGCATGCCCGCGAGGAGGCGGAAGGGTTTCGCATCACCCTGGACGACCGCGAGGACGCGCCGTTCGCGGGGGCGTACCTGCGCAGGACGGGCAACATCACGGGCGACGAAATCATCGAGCCCTCCGAATCGGGGCATTACCTGCTGCGTTTCCCCGGCTTTTTGCGGGTCGACTACACCCGGTACGATAACAACGGCCGTCTCTTTCAGCGCCGCATGCCTCCCCAGCGGCAACTGTCCTACATCAAGCTGAACAGTCCGGTGGTCAACGTCCATACCCAGGGTTACATCTACAGCCTGGGCCAGGGCGTCGGGCTGGTGACCGCTTACGGCTACATGGCTTCCCAGGGCGCGGCCGACCTGTTGCCCCAGGAGTACGCCGATCAGCGCAACGCGCGCTGACGAGGGGGCGAGCCTGCCGGCGCGATGGAACATTGATGCCTATCCATGATTGATGCGCTCATGTGCCGTCAACGCTCTCGAAACCCCGCATCCCGCCGTGCTCGAAGTAAAAATTCTTGAGCAGCCCAACGATGTCACGTGCGGGCCTACCAGCCTGCACGCCGTCTATCACTATCTCGGAGAGCATATCGGCCTCTCCGACGTGATCAGTTCGGTCACGAATCTGGAAGATGGGGGTACGCTTGCCGTTTTCCTGGGCCTCGATGCGTTGCGACGCGGTTTTCAGGCCCAGATTCATTCGTACAACCTGAAGATCCTGGATCCGAGCTGGCGGTCGCTCCCCAACGAGGCCATCATCCAGAAGCTGAAGGATCAACTCAAGTACAAGACCGGCAAGCGTTTCCGCACCCGATCCGAGGCCTACATCGAGTTTCTGGAAGCAGGTGGGAGTTTTCTTTTCGAGGATCTCACGTACGAGCTGTTGCGCAGGTATTTCGATCGGCGGCTTCCCATTCTCGCCGGCCTGAGCGCGACATACCTCTACGACAGTGTGCGCGAGTACACGAATCAGAACGACCAGTCCGTATTCGACGACCTCAAGGGCGAGCCCATGGGGCACTTTGTCGTGCTGTGTGGCTTCGAGGACGGGTTGGTCATCGTGGCGGACCCCTACACGCGCAATCCGATTTCCGGCCAGAACTACTACAAGGTGGGGTTGAACCGGCTGATGAACGCGATCATGCTCGGCACGGTCACTTACGATGCAAACCTGTTGATCTTATCTCCCCAGGCGTCTCCATGAAGAAGCTCGTCGTGGTTCACTACCCGAAACTCTGGACACTCGATGTGCCGGGCGTGGAGGTGGTGTCCGCCAAACAGTACCTCACCAATCCCGAATTCGCCACCCTCAAAAACGTTCGTGTGTTTAACCTCTGCCGGAGCTACAGCTACCAGTCCAGAGGCTACTACGTGTCGCTTCTCGCCGAAGCCCGCGGGCACAAGGTGATTCCCAGCGTCAAGACGATCCAGGATCTGAAGAATCCTTCCGTCGTGCGCGTGGAATCCGACGAACTGGACGATCTCATCCAGCGGAGCCTTCGGCGGATCAAGGCGGAAGAGTTTGTCCTGAGCATCTACTTCGGGAAAAATGTCGCCCGCCAGTACGATCGTCTGAGCATCGAACTGTACAAGCTCTTTCAGGCGCCGCTCCTCCGCGCGCGCTTTTCGTGGCATAAGGGGACCAAAAAATGGATGCTGCAAAGTATCCGGGCGATCGATCGCAGCGAGATCCCCGATAACCATTTCGAATTCGTGCAGCAGATGGCCCGGCAGTACTTCGCGAAGAAGCGGTAC
This sequence comes from Rhodothermales bacterium, assembly GCA_041391505.1. Classification (NCBI taxonomy): domain Bacteria; kingdom Pseudomonadati; phylum Rhodothermota; class Rhodothermia; order Rhodothermales; species Rhodothermales bacterium. The sequence goes on along the minus strand of JAWKNW010000007.1, from coordinate 99,550 downwards.
GACCGGGCCAAGGCGAACGACTTTCTGTACGACCTGGCCATCCTGGTGAATCCGAAAGAGCAGTCGCCGCCATCGAACCCCAAGGCCATCCAGAAATTTGTGGATGCGGCCGAAAAGCTGGGCTTCAGCGTCGAGCTGATTTCGCGTGACGACTACAGCCGGCTGGGCGAATTCGATGCGCTGTTCATCCGCGAGACGACGGCGGTCAACCACCATACCTACCGCTTCGCCAGCCGCGCCACGTCCGAAGGCATGGCCGTGATCGACAATCCGAATGCGATCCTCCGGTGCGCGAACAAGGTGTATCTCGCCGAAGTGCTCCATCTGGCGAAGATCCAGACCCCGAAGACGGTCATCGTGCATTCCGACAACCTGGACACGCTGGAGAAAGAGCTGGGGTTGCCGTGCGTCCTCAAGCTGCCGGACTCGTCCTTTTCGGTCGGCGTGAAGAAGGTCGAGTCGCCGGAGCAACTGCAGACGGTCGTCGACTCCATGCTGGACGAATCGGAGCTGATCATCGCGCAGGCTTATCTGCCCACGCCGTTCGACTGGCGGATCGGGGTGCTCGATGGGAAACCGCTGTATGCCTGTCAGTATTTTATGGCCAAGGGGCACTGGCAGATCTACAACTGGCAGGGGCAGAAGGAGGATGTCATGGGGGACTTTGCGACGATCCCGGTCGAACAGGCGCCGCCGGCCATCGTGGAAGCGGCGCTGAAAGCGACCAGTCTGATCGGCGACGGGTTGTTCGGGGTCGACCTGAAGGAGATCGATGGGAAACCGTACCTCATCGAGGTGAACGACAACCCGAACATCGACGCCGGCGTCGAGGATCTCGTGTTGAAAGACGACCTTTACCTGCGCATCATTCAGGCGCTCAAGACGCGTATTGAAGTCAAACTTGGGATTGCGCATGCCGCCTCGATACCCGCTCGGCCTGTTTGATGCGTTTGGCGTCGAACTCGAATACATGATCGTGGACCGCGATACCCTCGCGGTGAAGCCTGTTGCGGACGAACTGATTCGTTCGGTGACCGGCAGTTATCGATCGGATGTGGAAAACGGGGCCATCGGCTGGTCGAACGAGCTCGTCAACCATGTGATCGAGCTGAAAACCAACGGGCCGGCTCCCTCGCTCACCGGTCTCGCCGACGCGTTTCACGCCAACGTGCTCCAGGTCAACGCGCGGCTTGCCGGCCTGAACGCGATGCTCCTGCCCACCGGGGCCCATCCGCTGATGGACCCGTACACCGAGACCGTCCTGTGGCCGCACGAATTCAGCGAAGTCTACCAGCTGTACAACCGCATCTTCGACTGCCGGGGCCACGGGTGGTCCAACCTGCAGAGCACCCACCTGAACCTGCCTTTTGCGGATGAGGCGGAATTCGGCCGGCTGCACGCCGCGATCCGGCTCGTCCTGCCCATCATCCCCGCGCTGACCGCCAGCTCGCCGCTGCTCGACGGCGCCTACACGGGCTTTGCCGATAGCCGGCTCGAAACGTACCGGCACAACCAGGAGCTCATCCCCGCGATCGCCGGCAAGGTGATCCCCGAGCCGGTCTTTACCGAAGCGGATTACCGCGCGCGCATCTATGAGCCCATCCGGCAGGGTATTGAGCCCTACGACACGCAGGGCATTCTGAAGTACACGTTTATCAACTCGCGGGGCGCCATTGCCCGGTTCGATCGCGGCGCGATCGAGATCCGCGTTATCGACATCCAGGAATGTCCGGCGGCGGACATCGCGATCCTGGCCGGCGTCGTGGCCGTGCTGAGGGCGCTGGTGGATGAGCGGTGGGTGGATTATCCGGCCCAGCAAGCGTGGGGCGAGGAGGCGCTCTCCGGGATTTTTCTGGAGGTCGTCCGTTCCGGGGAGGATGCCGTGATAACCGACCCGCGTTATCTCGAAGCGCTGGGAGTGCCCCCGAAGCCGACGCGCGCCGGCGAGGTTTGGGGCTTGCTGATCGAAGCCGTCGGCGAGGCGCTGGACACCGATACGCGGAGCGTCCTTCGCTACATCGTCGATCACGGGACCTTGACCTCGCGTATCCGCCGTTCGATCGGCGCCAGCCCGGTGTCAGACACGATCCGCGTCACCTACCGGCAACTGGCCGCGTGCCTCGCGGAAAACAGGCTGTTCGGGTTGTAGGCGTCCGCATGGGACGCACCCGGGGAGCCGCCCGTTGTGCTTCGAACAGTGTTCTGCGGTAATCTGAAGGGGATGAGCCGGCGGTCCCGTGCGTCCTCTCCCGCGTCCCAACGCCGTTCGAGAGCGTCTACTCCTCGCGCGGCAGGTCTCCGTACAGCGTGTAGGTTCTCAGTTTATGGGCGATCTCCAGGGCGCGTTTGATGCGGGTCTCTTCCCGTTTGGCGCTTGTCACATGATAGGCCAGCGAACGCTGTTTGCCGGGGCTAAACGAATAAAAGCGGGCCGCGGCTTCCTCGTCCATCTCGAGTACTTCCGTCAACTCGTCGCCCAGGTCGATGCGATCCGGCTCGGGATCCGGAGCGAGTTCGACGATGACCACGTCGCCAAACGTCGCCCGGACTTCCCGCAGCATACTGGCTCCCACGATGACCAGCGACTCCCCGTTGGCGTTGCGTTGAATGGCGCGTCGGAAAGGGCAGCCGTTGATCGTGGCGATGACCCGGCGGATGCCGCGAGACGTGTAGGAGTCCGCGATCTCAGGCGGGATGAGCAGGCAGTGGAAGTGGAATCCACTAGCCTGTCGTGTTACCTGCGTGGCGAAAGGTTCGTTCGATGGAGAGGGCATCGTGACGGGTTCGTCGGTTGAGCGGCTGAGGACGACAGGTGCATGTGGACCCGGGAGGAGGTCTCTGGTTTCCCAAATCCTTCGCCGGTGCCCCCTTGCACCCCACCCCGGGAGCGCCTATTGTTTGCGAGGTACGTTAACGAGCTGGTGCTTATGTCTAAACGCGTCATCCGCGAGCTCTGGGATCGCCACTATGAATCGCTCGAAGGCAAGATCCGCCCGGGTTGCGAGCCGCGGATGTATCTGCAGGGCGAGGCGGCGCAACATGCCATCGTCCTCGTGCACGGGCTGACCGACTCGCCGCACTACGTCGACGCCATCGGCCGGCGTTTCCATGCGATGGGTTTTGACGTCCTGCTCCCGTTGCTGCCGGCGCACGGGCTGAAGGCGCCCGAGGGTATGAAGGGCGTGACGCCCGAACAATGGATGCGCGAAATCGACTGGATGACCGAACTGGCCGGCCGGCTCGCGCCACGGGTCTCGATCGGGGGGCTTTCGACGGGCGCAACCCTCAGCGTCTACAAGGCGATCACTTCGCCGGACCTGGTCACGGGCGGTCTGTTTCTTTTCTCCGCCGCGCTCGATCTCGCCGGCCCGCTCGGTAACTTCGCGGAGCGCCTGCTGCGGTTTGCGCCCTTCGTCAAGTACATCGCCGATTGGCAGGACCGGGAGTCGCCCGGCCTCATCGGCATCAATCCGTATCGGTACGCCCGCCGCGATTACGAGGGCGCCGCGGCGCTGGCCCGATTGATCGGCTACATCGAAGACCGCTATCCCGAGCAGAAGAAGTACTCGGACGTGGTCCAGCCCCTCTTTGTGGCGCATTCGGAAGCCGATGCCGTAACGGATATCACCGAAGTGGAATTGCTGGTCGCCCATCATGCCGGCGGAGCCGACGCTTCCTGCTTCTTTCGTATCCCCAAAGACGTCGGCGTGCGTCATGCCTCGGTCGTTCTGGAAGCCGATGTGCGGGCGCTGCACGGACCTGCCGGCGACCCGGCCATTCTCGAGGCGAAAAACCCGCTTTTCAACGAAATGATGGCGTGTGTGGCCTCGTTCGTGGATACCCACCTGCGCTGAGCGGAACGCTTCATCCGGTATCGTTTATCCGATTTCGGTCGATACTATTAAGGATCGGCCGGAAACGGAAAGCCGGCGTATCGCTACGCACGCAACTATCGGTATGGAAAGTCAGATCATTTCTCGGGATAAACGGGCCATCGTCTTCGATATCGGCGGTGTTCTGATTGACTGGGATCCACGCCATCTCTACAGAAGACTCTTCGGCTCGGACGAGGAGGAGATGGAATATTTCCTCAAGCACATCTGTTCGCAGGAATGGAATGAGCAGATGGACCGAGGCATGCCGTTCGAGCAGGCCATCGGCGAACGGATCCGTCAATTCCCGGCCTACGATCCGTTTATCCGGGCCTACTTTGCCCAGTGGGATGAGATGGTGGGCGGCGCCATCGAGGAGACCGTGCGGATCCTGTCCCGTCTGTACGCGAGCGACTATTATCTCTGCGCGCTCACGAACTGGTCCGCCGAGACCTTTCCCATCATGAAGCGGCGCTTCTCGTTTTTGTCCTGGTTCGAGGAGCTTGTCGTGTCGGGGGAAGAAAAGGTCGCCAAACCCGATCCGGCGATTTTCCATACGCTGTTGCGGCGCATCAAACGCCGGCCCCAGCAATGCCTTTTTATCGACGACAAGCAGGCCAACATCGAGGTCGCCGAGCGGATGGGATTCCGGACGCTGCTTTATGAATCCCCCGAACAGCTCGAGGGCGGATTGCACCTGCTCGGGCTGATCTGATCAGTCGCGCAACAAGGCGCTCAGGCCCCGGGTCAGCCGGCCGATGCCTTCGGTGATGGTCTCGGCCTGCAGCGCGCCAAACGCCACGCGCAGATAGCACCCTTCCTGCATGCCGAACGCGGTGCCCGGAATGACCGCCACGCGGTGCTCCCGGACGAGGCGCTGAACGAGTTCGAGCGGCGTCATGCGGGTGTCGATGTGGAGCAGCGCGTAGAATGCGCCGTCGGGCGCCGGCAGGCGGACCCGGTCCGCGAGCGGGCTGAAGGCATCGAGCACGTCCCGCCGAAGCCCGGCCATGGCGGCGATATACGGTGCGCAGTAGGCGCGTCCGGCCTTGAGGGCGCCGATGGCGGCGCGCTGGCAGATGGTGGGTGCGCTGATCAACAGGGTATCCTGCGCCTTGGCGATGGCGAGATGGAGGTGGGCCGGCGCCACCATGTATCCGATGCGCCACCCCGCAAACCCGTAGGCCTTGGACAGCGAAAAGAGCGAAATCGTGTGGTCGCCGGCGTCATGCAGGCTGCCTGGCGAGAAGTGGCGGCTGTCGCCGTACGTGAAGTACTCGTACGCCTCGTCGTTGATGTGGTAGATGCCGCGGCGCGCGCACAGCGCGTTGATGGCCCGGAGATCGGCTTCGGGGTATACGGCGCCCGTCGGATTGTTGGGCGATACGGTGACGATGGCCCGGGTGCGGGGCGAGATGGCCGCTTCGATGCGATCGATATCGAGCTGATACTGCCCGTCCGTCGGCACCACGACCGCCTTGCAATCGAGCATGGCGATCGCCATCTCGTGGTTAAAGTAGTAGGGGGAGAGGATGATGATTTCGTCGCCGGCGCTGGCGATGGCAAAGAGGGCGTTCATGAATGCCATGTTGCCGCCCGACGTGACGAAGAGTTGCCGGTCGTCCGTGATCGGGATCCCGTTTTCCGCTTTCAGCTTTTCGGCGATCAGGTCGCGCAATTCGGGCAACCCCTGGACGCTCTGATACAGGTGGTTCGCCGGCGTTTCCCAGAAGTCGGCGATGGCCTGGCGCGCCTCGGGCGGCGGGCCGTAATGCACGACGCCCTGCCCGAGCGAGATCGTTCCAGGGTTTTCCCGGATGAGTTGCGCGACGATAGGGATGATGGGATCTTGCACGCGCTGCATGCGCAGCGAAGGGGTGTCTACCATGCGATAAGCAACCGTTTATTGTAGGGGGGAAGATACCGTTCGTGCGGGCAAAATGCCTTACAAGGCGCACGCTGGAGTAGTAAAAACCCCCTACATGACTGTCGGGAAAAGGCTGTCAACTCTGTGTGTTATTGTTGAATCCACCCCTTTTGCCCCCCTTCCCTTTGGCACCTCAGTCTCGTTATGGCGTATCGTCTCACAATCGGTATCAGTACTCAATAGCGCCACGTGCGCTGGAGGTATACCATGCACGCACTTCCTAAGGCCCTGTTGTATGCATTTATGGGCTGGCTTATCCCTTTTATCACCTCATCCGCCATGTATCCGCTGCGTGAGCAGGGGCATCCGCTCTTTGAGACGATCATGCCGCTCAGCATGGCGCTGTGTGGCGTTTTTTTTAGTCTCCTTTATCTTGGAGCTACTGAAGAAGCGTTCGCGCGTGAAGGGGTGATACTGGGCATCCTCTGTTTTGTCGTCAGTTTCACGATCGATCTGGTGCTGGCACTGTTCGGGCCGGCGCCGATGTCGTTCTTCGGGTTTCTGACGAATGAGGGGATGGCGTCTCTCATGTACCCGGTAGTCATCGTCGGCATGGGGCTTCTTCTGGAGCTCAAAATGCGCGAGCGGGATCAGGCGGAGGCGCTGGCCAGTTAGGATCGCGTCGATTAGCTGCGCTGGCGTCTGCGGAGCTCGGCAGCAGAGCTCTCGCAGCGCCGCGGCGCGTCGGGAGCCCGTTCGCGGGTTCCATGCGCGCATCGTCGTGTGTCGGTCGTGTCGGGCGCTGCAATCGTTTGTATCTTCCCGGAAGATTATAAACGAGCTGTACGACCGATGCCTGAAATTCATTCCGACGTCGCTTCCGTCGACGTCATCCGTTCGCACTTCCCGGCGCTCGAGCGCCGGCACAACGGGTTTCCCGTCGCCTATTTCGATGGTCCCGGGGGTACGCAGGTACCTCGTTCGGTGGCCGATGCGATGGTCGATTACCTGTTCCACCACAACGCGAACACGCACTGGGCCTATCCCACGAGCGCCGAAACCGATGCCGCCCTCGCGTATGCGCGGCAGGCCGTGGCCGATTTTCTGCATGCCGGCCCGGACGAAGTGGTATTTGGCAACAACATGACGTCGCTGACCTTCCACGTCTCCCGCGCGCTGGGCAGGCAGTGGGGTCCCGGCGACGAGATCGTTGTCACGGAGCTGGATCATCACGCCAATGTCGATCCCTGGAGGGCGCTGGCGCGGGATCGGGGCATCACCATTCGGACGGTGCGCATGATTCCCGAGGAGGGGATCCTCGATCTCGCCCATCTCGAAGCTTCCATCGGTCCGAGGACGCGACTGGTCGCCGTCGGCGCGGCCTCGAATGCACTGGGAACAGTAAACCCCATCGCCCGCATCGGCGAGATGGTGCATGCGGCCGGCGCCCTGTTCTATGTGGATGCGGTTCATTTTGCAGCCCATCAAGGGGTCGATGTTCAGGCGTTCGATTGCGACTTTCTCGCCTGCTCCGCCTACAAGTTTTATGGACCGCACGTCGGCATCCTGTTCGGCCGGCGGCACCTGCTCGAGGCCCTCGATGTCCCCAAGTTGATGCCCGCGCCGGACACGGTGCCCGACCGGTTGGAGACCGGCACGCAAAACCACGAGGGGATTGTCGGCGTCGCCGCGGCCATCGACTTTCTTGCCGGACTTTCCGGCGGGGCCGGCGATCGCCGGGATGGGCTGGTCCGGACGCTCGATGCGCTGCACCATCGCGGCATCGAGCAGGTGGCACGTTTGTGGGAGGGTCTCGGCTCGTTGCCCGGGGTGCGGTTGTACGGACAGCCACCCGGCGGCTCGCGCACGTCGACGGTCGCCTTCACGGTCCCGGGCGTCTCGTCCGAAGCGGTCACGCGTCACCTGGTGGATGCCGGCGTGTTTACCTCGCACGGCGACTTTTATGCCATGACCGTTATTGATAAATTGGGGCGCGCTCCCGATGGGGTGGTGCGCGCCGGATGCGCCTGCTATACGACGGATGAGGAAGTCGACCGCCTCATCCAGGCGGTCTCGAGACTGATTTGAGGTCGATTTGCCGTAAGTAGTTGATATTATATGCTTTATGTCAGTTTTTCGGCGTTCGTTTTTCGCTGGAAAATACTCGGCGCAAACAATTGTTTTGTAGTGCTTTACAGAAAACAGAGGCGAATCTCGCGGCGCAAACAAAAAGAAGCCTTGTAACCACCCGATTTGTGATGAATTATGAGGCTAATAAAAAGCACGTAAAGTCTATTTTGGCTTAATAAACTTAGTGACCGTTATGCAAGACAGGCCAGCTCCATTTGACCCGACGCATCGCGTCGAGAGCCCGGTTTTTCCGGCCGCCGCGCGGTCGATGGGCTGGTACGCGCTCTGGCGTTCGCCGCTGTTGATCGTGTTGATCTTCGCCGGCGTGGCTCAGGCTTGCCGCGGACAGGCGGTCGCGCCGGCTCCGCCGGTCGAGACACAGGCGGTGTCGCAGGCGCCCATCGATTTCTCCGCGCTGATCGATCGGCTCTCGGAAGAGAGTGGGTATTTCGATACGGACAATCTCATCTCCAACGAAACCTCGTATCTCCATGTGCTCGGAGCCATGCGCAGAATGGGCATCGAGGGTGGCGCGTACATCGGGGTCGGGCCGGGTCAGAATTTTTCCTATATCGCCCATCAGCGCCCCAACATCGCGCTGATCCTGGACATCCGCCGGGACAATCTCCTGATGCACTTGTTCTACAAGGCGCTGTTCACGCTGGCCCCGGATCGGGCGACCTTCCTGGCGATACATTTCGGGCGTGCCGTGCCTCAGGCGCCGCCCACCGATCTGGAGGCGCTGCTCGATGTCATCGAGGCCCTGCCCCGCGATGAGGATGTGGAAGCCCAGCGCGTCCGACAGGTGCTGGATGAAGTTCGGTCGTTTGGCGTGCCGCTCGACGAGGCGTCGCTGGCGACGATCGAGCGTTTTCATCGCCAGTTTATCTCCGCCGGCCTGCGTCTGCAGTTCAACAGCCATAACCGCGCGCCGCGCGCCTACTATCCAACCTACCGGCAGCTGATGCTCGAACGCGACCTGGATGGAAACAGGGCGCACTACCTCGCCCGGGAAGAAGACTACGCGTACCTGAGGCAGATGCAGTTGGAAAACCGGATCGTGCCGGTTGTCGGGAATTTCGCCGGCGAACATGCCCTTCGCGAAATCGGCGCCTATCTGAGAGAGCGGGGCGAGACGGTTCGGGTTTTCTATACGTCGAACGTTGAATTTTATCTCAGCTACGACGGTCTCTTCGGGAAGTACATCGAAAACGTGCGGAGTCTCCCCACCGACGATAACAGCGTGTTCATCCGGAGTCTGTTTAACCGCTTCAGCTACAACCACCCGCAAAGCGTGCCCGGCCACATCAGCACGCAGATCATGCAACCTGTACGGAAGGCGCTGGCGTCATATGATGCCGGCGAGTTACGCAGTTATAACGACCTCGTGTTTCTCCACGTAATCGACCTGTAGTCCGTTTGTTCACCCGGTCGATGCGAGGCCCGGCTCACGATACCGCGGCCCTCGTCCGCGGCGTCCGTTTGGTCTCGTCCACTCGAGAGGTCAGCGAATCAGGATGACCTTGCCGGCGCGCGCTTCGACCTGCCCACCGGCTCCGGTCGTTTCCAGGCGATAGAAATACACACCGCTTGCCACCGGTACGCCCGTATCATCGGTGGCATCCCACCGAACCTCATACGAGCCCGCGCTCTGGCTGCCTGCTTCCAGTTGCCGCACACGCCGGCCCATGGCATCGAAGACCTCGACCGTTACCGCGCGCGCGTCGGGCAGTGCGTATCGGATGGCCGTCGTGTGACTGAACGGATTGGGGAAACTCGGGTCAAGCATCAACCGATCCGGCAGGCCCGTCTCCGTTTCGTTTGCGACGTACACGTTGTCCACCTCGAATCGCATCGGGATGCTGTAGTAGCCGCCGGTCGTCGATAGATCCAGCATACCCGAATAGACGCCTTCCGCGAGTTGAGCGGTGTTGAACGTTACCTCAATGCGCTGTGCGCCACCGGGTGGGATCGTTCCCTCCGCCGGGGTGACGACGAGCCGGGGTTGCTGGAGGGTCTCGAACGGAAGAATCTGAATAGCCCCGGATGCCTGGGCGGTCGCGCCGGCGTCGTCTTCGACATGGAGGGTGGCGGTATACGTGCCGGGCGCCGCGTACGCATGCGTCGCCATGATTTCATCGCTCGTGGCACCGTCGCCAAAGTCCCACCGATAGCTGACGAGGGCGCCTTCCGGATCTACCGAGTGCGAGGCATCGAAGGTGATCACTTCCAACTCGCTGGCTTCGAGCGCGGACACCACCGCGCTTGCCGTCGGGGGCAGGTTGACTTCCTGGCTCGACGTCCCCAACGCGCGAATCAGGAAGGCGCCGTGTTCGAGCCCGCTGCTCGTCTCGTTGACCAGGTTTTTGTAAATCTGGCCTTTCGCCGCATAGTTGCTGGTGCCCTGCGTGATAGCCCGGGCATCTACGCCGGCCGGGAAATGGATCGCGCCCGATGCCGCGAGCTCGATGAAGAAGCTGTGGTTCTTCTCGAATGCGATGGGTTGTTCGAGCAGGACTTCGAACCAGGCGCCATCCGGAGCCAGATCGAGGTTGACGAACTCGGCCAGCACACGTTGTTGCGTGGAGCGGTTGTAGACCGCGACCCACACCGTGTTGGATTCCACGGCCTCGGTCCGCATGAAGAAGTGGATCCGCTCGAGCGAAAAGCCCGCGTCGTTGAGGCGAAACAGATTGCCCCAGAACAGATCGGTCGTACCATTCCCGAATCCCCAGAATCGATCCGCCCGATGATTGCCATCGTCGTACACGATGGCGTTCGAGGTGGATGCGTCGAAGGAAGCTGTTTCGACGTTATCCGACGCCTCGACGGCCGTAGCGGCCGGGCCGGCCATTTTGCCCGCGGAGGATCCCTCGAAAGCCGGCGTCTCGCGGTTCGAGACGTCGGGTGTCGCAAAAGCAGAAAGCGACGCCTGTTTCGACGGCGTTTCCTGAACCGGGTCCGCGCCGGAAATACGGAACTGCAAATCGGTCGTGCCCTGGTTCTCGATGGTCATCGGCTGCAGGGCCACCCAGTTCTGGGGAATTCCCAGATCGATTTCGGTGATGTCGATCGCCGCGACCGCTGAGCCCGCGGCAAGCTCTTGAGCCCGTTCGACGGCGGCGTCGGCGTCGAGCTTGCCGGCGCCAAACGCCGGGTTGGGCGTCGGTCCCGTCTGCAGATCGGCGCGCGACGTTTCTTCCAGAATCCGAAGCGCCATGCCGGCATCGAGCTGCGGATTGGCTTCGAGCATCAAGGCGAGGACGCCACTCACGTGAGCGGCCGCGATGCTCGTGCCCATCAGCCCATAGTAGTAGCCTCCTTCCAGCACCCATTCGGAATCGAATCCCACGCCCGGGGTGAGATGCGACGAGAGCAGGGAAGCCACGATTTCTCCCGGCGCCGTGAGGGCGATGCCGTTTCGGCCGTCGCGTGTCGGGCCGACGCCGCTAAAGTAGGAGAGTCCGCCGACATCGGGCGTGACGTCCGGGTCTCCGGGCTGGGGACCGGGGTTGCGTACGATTTGCTCCTGGCCGAAGATGTTGGTCAGGGCGGTCTGGTCGACATGAGAGCCGACAGCGATCAGGCCGCGCGCCGTGGCCGGGGAGGCAACGGTGCGGCGGCTGTCCCCGGGGAGGGAGACAAAACCGGCATCCGCCGGCGGATCCTGGAGGAAGCTGCCCTTCTGAACCCAGAGGTCGCTTTCGCCCGAGCCGCCGCCGCGCAATCGGACCGTCCACACCACCTGCTTCAGGTCGACCTGACCGGCCCCCCCGTCGGACAGGGCAATCCGGATGACGCCGTCGCCGTTGCGCTGGTCCTGGGTGGTGAGGGCATCGACGGTGAGATGCCCGCGCACGGCGCCGTCGAACGAGAGGGGGATGGGCAGGCCGAGGCCGCGCGACTGGCCGGCGAAGACGGGGTCGGCCTCGCCGAGAAACAGGAGTTCACCGTTCACGCGCTGGTAGGCGCCGACACTCACCCATTCGATGGCTCCGGTCTCGTACCAGATATTGACGGAAGCCTGCGTGCTGCTTTCGGCGTCGAAAAATGCAACGTATTCGCGGTCCGGCTCCAGGGCGGCGCCCGTGTGCATCGGGTGCGCGGCACCGTTGCCGCCGGCGGCGACGATCAGGCGGCCCGGGCCCACCAGCGCGGTGAGTGTCCGTTCGTAGAGCGAGGTCCCGTCGAGCGGGCCGCTGTAGTGGCCGAGGCTGAGGTTGATGACGGCCGGGCGATCGAGGGCTGCGGCCCGCTTGAAGATGTAGTCGCACGCGGCGACGATATCCGCGTCCGAAAAATCGCCGCTGCTGTCGAAGTTGCGCAGGGCTTTCACGACGATCAGGTCGGTGCCGGGCGCAACGCCGCGGCGGTCGTCGCGAAGGGCGCCGGACCCCGCGGCCACGCCGGCGACGTGGGTGCCGTGCCCGAAGCCTCCATCCCCGTCGATCTGCACGACGGTTTGCGGCGCGGTGTCGATCTCTTCGGCCGTGTATTCGCGTCCCCAGGTAAACGAGGGATCGACCCCGGTCGGCGCGTGGGCGTGATCCAGGTCGGACATGTCCCAGAGGTACCGAATCCGGGTGCCGGTGGAGTCCCGAAGATCAGGATGGGTAAAATCGATACCCGTATCCACGATGCCAAGCACCACACCCTGCCCCTCGAGGCCCGTCCGGGTCAGCACCTCGCGAGCCCGGATGTCAGCCCCATGACCGGGCCCCATCACATAGCTGCGGCCGCTCGCTTCCACGAAGGCGACCTGGTCCAGCATGGCGAGGGCTTCGATGGCCTCGACCGGGGCGCGCACGGCCGCGATGGTGCCGACCACCGCCTGGGGTTCGATCTGCATCGCTTCGAGTTGCGCGACGGGCACGGATCCGACGAACTCGACAAAGAGGTCGGCCACCAGAACGCCGGCTTCGTCCACGCGCACGGCATAGGGCAACTCGGATAGCAACCGCTTATCGTACTGCTTGCCCGCGCCGGGTAAAACCATCAGTGCGCGCGCGCCGGGATCCATTTTGGCCGCGACTACGGCCTCCTGGCCGCGAGCCGGAAGGACGAGTACGCCGAGGAGCAGACATGCCGAAAGGGCGTAGCGATGCAACGATGTGGTGGTAGCCATACAACGGAGGGCGGTTTGGATGTGTAAGGTCCTCGATTCTCGACGCATGCCGGCAGGGGGGCGGCATCGTCGGGAAGGCGCGGGGGCCCTCCCACTCGTAGTGAAGCACGGGCTTAAACTACACGTCGCGGGGCTGAATTGCCAAATGCTTATGGTATAAAAAGAAGTTTTTGTTAAGGGATCAGGCGCCGCTCGTGTAGATGGCGAGATAGAAGTGAACGTCGCCCACGACCTCGACATGGTGGGGCATCTCGGGGGCCACGACGCCGGGGTGGTCGGGGTCGAGCAGGATGGCCGGCGCGTCGTCTCCTTCAAAACAGAATTTGATGGCGCCTTCCATGACGTGGATACGGGCCCAGACCCCGGGTTTGAGCTGGTGGGTCTTGAGCAGGGCCGGCGGGATGGAATCCTGATCGAACAGGGGCGACCGCTGGTGGAGGACGTACTGGTCGGGCATTTCGAGCCGGTCGCAGAGGGGGCATTCGAGCGCCGATCCCCTCATCGAGGCCCGTCCTTCTTCCGTGACGGCCCAGGGGCGCTCGAAGAACGGCGGCTTGTGCCGCACATGCTGTCCGTGACCGCAATCGAGTTCGGCAACCCAGTCGCCTTCGTCATCGCGGTGGTAGCCGGTGATCGTACGCTTCATAGACAGGCAGCGCGTGTTGAGAGTGAAGAGGATACGCGAAAAACAGCGGGCCGCGTCTGAGAAAAAATGCCGGCCACGCTCACCGTGCTGACGGCAAAAGCCCTTCAAGCGATGTGGAGCGTTCCCTGCCACGCCTCAACTGGCGATGCCGAGCGTGTGCAGGCTTGTTTCGAACAGTGTTCCGGTGCACCACGTCCCAAGAACGTTCGGCGCCGGCACGTCCAGTCGAACGCCGTTTGATACACAAGCGTGCCCGTCGGAACGCGCCGGCGCGGCCTCTCTTGACGTGGCCCAGGCGATTCCTTCACGCGACGGTCGGTCTCGCAGTGCCTCGTCACCCCCCGGCACACCGCTACGAGGCAGAATTTATCGGGTCGACGAATCATATTTTGCACATATGTGGTATCCAGACGAATGCGAACCGGCGAAATACCCGCCGGCTCGCATCTTATTGCCGCTCCGTGAATACAAGGCAGGTCAACCCGTCGAAGCATACCTCGCATGTCCGAAGCGCCCGTACTCATCCCATTTCCCGAAGCGCCGGCCGCCACGCAGGCCTCCACAGAGGATCGTGAGCGGTCCCGCCGGAGCATCGTCATCCGGGGCGCCCGCCAACACAACCTGAAGAACATCGACATCGAGCTCCCGCGCGGCAAGCTCATCGTTTTCACTGGTCCGTCCGGCTCGGGGAAGTCGTCGCTCGCCTTCGACACGATCTACGCGGAAGGGCAGCGGCGTTATGTCGAGAGCCTGAGCGCCTATGCCCGCCAGTTTCTGGAGCGCATGGACAAGCCGGACGTCGACCTCATCACGGGGCTGGCGCCGGCGATTGCGATCGAGCAAAAAACGACGACCCGCAACCCGCGCTCGACCGTGGCGACGCAGACCGAGATCTACGACCATCTCCGGCTGCTTTTCGCGCGCATCGGCAAAACCTTTTCGCCGATCAGCGGCGCCGAAGTAACGAAGGATTCCCCGCGATCCGCTGCCGATACCCTCGACAGGACGCTGGAGGACAAGACCCGGTTTTACATCTGCTTCCCGCTGCCCGAACACAAGGGCGTGTCGGTCAAGAAGGAACTGGAAGTCCTCAAACAGCGCGGCTTTTCCCGCGTCGTGGCCTTGCCGACGGAGAAAAAAGCGCAGGCCGGCGAGGAAGAGGTACTGATCGATCTCAACGAGACCGACCCGGACAGCATCCGCATCGCGCGCGAACGGCTCCTGGTGCTTGTCGATCGCCTGGCGGTCAAAAAAGGCGACGAGGCGACGCTGTCCCGCATGGCGGATTCCATCGAGCAATGCTTTCGCGAGGGGGGCGGTCGCTGCGTCGTCAAGGTCCCGAAAGGCGAGGCGATGACGTTCAGCGAGACGTTCGACCGCGACGGGATCCAGTTCGAGGAGCCGACGCCCCATCTCTTTTCGTTCAACAACCCGGTGGGCGCCTGCAAGAAGTGCCAGGGCTTCAGCCGGGTGCAGGGGCTGGACGAGGATCTGATCATCCCCAACCCGGAGCTTTCGATCCGGCAGCAGGTTGTGGCGCCGTTCCGCACGGCGAAGTGGAGTTCCTATTTCAAGGATCTCGTCAAGATGGCCGCCGACGAGCGGATCGATCTGGACATGCCCTATACACTCCTGTCGCCGGACGTCAAGCGGCTCATCTGGGAGGGGAAAGGGAGCTACGCCGGCATCAACGGCTTCTTCCGCTTCCTGGAAAAGAACGCGTACAAGATGCACTACCGCATCTTTCACGCCCGCTACCGGGGCTACATGCGTTGCCCGGAATGCAACGGGTACCGCCTGCGGAAGGAAGCGCTCTACGTCAAGCTCCACGGTCACCACATCGGCGAGATCTGCGAGCTCACGACGCGGGATGCGCAAACCTTTTTCGATGGCCTGAAGCTCACCGCCTACGAGGAGCAGGTCGCCGGCCGGCTGCTGGAGGAAATCCGGAAACGGCTCCAGTATCTGGTGGAAGTCGGGCTTGACTACCTCACGCTCGACCGCCTGTCGCAGACACTTTCCGGCGGCGAGAGCCAGCGCATCAACCTCGCGACGTCGCTGGGGTCGTCGCTGGTCGGTTCGCTCTACGTGCTGGATGAGCCGTCGATCGGGCTGCATCCCCGGGACACCGACCGGCTGATCAAGATCCTGGAGCACCTGCGCGACATCGGCAATACGGTGATCGTCGTCGAGCACGAGGCCGAGATGATGCGCCGGGCCGACCAGATCGTCGATCTGGGTCCGGGCTCCGGCAAGCTGGGCGGCGACGTCATGTTCCAGGGCACCAATGCGGAGATCCTGGTCGATGAACGGTCGTTGACCGGCGCCTATCTGAGCGGGCGGAAGCAGATCGATCTGCCGGCGGCGCGCCGGCCGGTCGACCCCGAAGACGTGATGGTGGTGCGCAACGCGCGGCAGCACAACCTGAAGCGGATCGATGTCACGTTCCCGATGGGGGTGATCACCTGCGTGACCGGCGTGAGCGGTTCGGGCAAATCGACGCTGGTGCACGACACGCTGTACCAGGGGCTGCGGCGCATCAAGGGCCTGCACGACGGCGAGTCGGGTATCGGCAAACACGACACGATCGAGGGACACCATCTGGTGAAGCTCGTCGAGATGGTCGACCAGAGCCCGATCGGCCGGTCACCCCGGTCGAACCCCGTCACCTACGTCAAGGCCTTCGACGCCATCCGCGATTTGCTGGCCTCCACCACCCAGGCCCGCATCCGCGGTCTGCGCCCCGGCTATTTTTCGTTCAACGTGCCGGGCGGTCGTTGCGAGACGTGCCAGGGCGAGGGCATCGTGAAAATCGAGATGCAGTTTCTGGCCGACCTGTATCTGGAATGCGAGGCGTGCAAGGGGAAGCGGTACAAGCAGGACACCCTGGAGATCACGTTCAAGGGGAAAAGCGTCGCGGATATCCTCGACATGACGATCGACGAGGCGGTGGATTTTTTCGCCGGCCACGGCGCGCTGGTCGACAAGCTGTCCGTGCTACAGCGGATCGGCCTCGGCTACCTGACGCTCGGGCAGCCGGCGAACACGCTGTCCGGCGGCGAAGCCCAACGCATCAAGCTCGGCGCCCACCTCGGGCGCACGTCGAATGAGCGGACCCTCTATCTCTTCGACGAGCCCACGACGGGGCTCCACTTCGACGACATCCGCAAACTCCTCGGGGCCTTTCAGGCGCTCGTCGAGCAAGGGCATTCGGTGGTGATCATCGAACACAACCTGGACGTGATCAAGAGCGCGGACTGGCTCATCGAACTCGGTCCCGAAGGCGGCATCCGCGGCGGTTTCGTTGCCGCCGAAGGCACCCCCGAGGCGATCGCGAACAATCCCAAAAGCGTGACAGGGACGTTTCTGAAGCCGCTGATCGGGTAGTAGAGTAAGGTTCGACGATCGGGGATGTTATGCCGCGACGATGATCCTGTACCTATCGCGTCGACCTTTTCCTGCTCAGTGCTCCGCGTGGGGGCTGTGCCGGCCGACGAGCGCCCCATCCTCCCAGGTGCTCTCCATGAACACCTCACCGTCCGGGTCGCGCTGGGTCCAGGTGCCCGACCGTAGGTCGGCGGTATACTGCGTCTCCCAGCGGGGATTCCCGTCCGGGTAATACCAGATTGTCGTGCCGTCTTTCTGGCCGGCCCGGTAGGCGGAGCGGAGCAGGACGTAGCCGTCGGGATGGTAGACGATGCGTTCGCCATCGAGTTTACCCTCACGGTAGTGGAGTTCTTCCGTGACGTGGCCCTCCGGCGCCCAACGTTTGTGGAGCCCGGCCGGCTGGCCGGCTACGAAGTCGCCTTCCGTATACAGCTGTCCGTTTTCGTGCCATATTGCGCGATGGGTCAGGACACCGGCTTCGTAGTCGTACTCCCACGCCTTGACGCCGTTGTCGTGCCAGCTCGTCCATCGGCCTACGCGTCGGCCGTTTTCGAGCCGGCCCGTCAACTGGCCGGGGTCTTCGACGGCGCCGGAAAACGGGGTTTCGGCGCCCTGGAGGTAATAGACGCCGTCGCGCGTTTCGAGGGCGCTGGAGGCGATGGATTGCGCGCCGGCCACGGCCGGGAGCAGCAGCAAGAGCGTGAAGAGGATCGATCGGTGCATGGCAGGGTACCCGTTTATTCGCCGTGTTCGTGTTGCGCGGTCTCGATGAAGGCGGCCCACTGCTTGAGTTCGGTGGGATCCCAGATGCGGGCGAGATCCTTCCTGGCCTGTTCCTCCGAGATGCCGTCGTGGAGCGTGCGGTAGAGATACACGAAGGCCGACGCCCGCATGTTGGCGAAGCAGTGCACGAAGACCTTGCGGTCGCTGTTCGCCTTCATCACATCGAAGAAAAACTGGAGGTCGCGCTGGCTCGGCGCTTCCCACGAGACCGGGATCTGCACGTAGCTGAGGCCGAGTTCCGTCACGAGAAAGCCCTCGAGCCCGTTTCGCGAATCGGCGGCCGGCGCGAGGTTGACGACGACGTCGAAGCCCGCCTCTTTGAGCAGCGGGATCTGGTCGTAGGCGATCTGGCCCGATGAGGCGAGGTCATCCGAGATACGTGTATAGCCGATGATGGTCTCCAGACGGGATTCGAGGTCCGGCGCCTGGGCCGCGGCCCCCCGGAGACACCCGAGGCAGCACAGGAAGGCGATGAGGAATGTGGAAGGTTTCATGGCGTTGTGGGATGCGTGTGAGGAGGCCGGCGCCGGTCAGGCGTTTCCCGGCAGGTCGTGTTTGATAATCGATTCCATGATCTCGACAAACCGGTCGAGCTCGTCGAGCGTCGTGTACAGCCCGGGGGATACACGGATCCCCGACACGGCGGGATGCCGGATGGGTCGGACGACGACGCGGTGGGTGTTCCACAGGTAATCGCGGAGTGCGATCGGATCGATGCCATCCACCGAAACTGTGGTCAGCCCGCACGAAAACGCCGGATCCAGGCTCGTGTGCAGCCGCACGCGATCGTGCGCGAGCAGCCGGTACACCCAGCGGTCGCGGAGGTAGCGGAGCCGCGCCTCCTTGCGCGCCGCGCCGATGGCCTGGTTGAAGGCGAGCGCCTCTGCGCCGGCGAGGAAGCCGGCGAGCGACCGGGTGCCCACGTCCTCGAACTTGCGGATGTCGCCCGCGCCGGCATCTTCGGCGGGCATCAGGGGCCAGACGGATGGGATGCGCTCGCGCCGCACGAACAGGAAACCGGTGCCGTGCGGTCCCATCAATCCTTTGTGCAGGCTGGTCGCATAAAAATCGCAGCCGAGATCCGCCATCCGGAAATCCAGATGACCGAACGTCTGGGCGCCATCGACGAGCACCGGGATGCCACGCCGGCGCGCCATCGCAGTCACCGCGCGCACCGGCATGATCTGGCCGGTCAGGTCGATCATATGGCACAGCATGAGGAGGCGCGTCCGCGGCGTGATGCAGGCTTCGAACCGGGCGACGATCTCGTCCGGATCCTCCGCCGGCACCGGCAGCGCGAACTGCTTCAACACGATGCCGTGGCGCGCGACGCGTTGCCGGAACGTCGCGATCATGCGCGGATAGTCCTGGTCGGTCGTCACGACTTCGTCGCCGGCGCGCAGATCAATGCCGAGCTGACAGATCTCCATCCCTTCGGAAGTATTGCGTGTGAGCGCGAGCTCCTCGGCGTCGCACCCGACGGCGCGCGCCAGCTGGGCGCGCACGGCTTCGAGCTGAGGCATCGTCATGCGCCGATGCACATAAAACGGCATGCGCTCGGCGTAGCTCAGATGACGCAGGTGCGCTTCCTGCACC
Source organism: Rhodothermales bacterium (assembly GCA_041391505.1). Classification (NCBI taxonomy): domain Bacteria; kingdom Pseudomonadati; phylum Rhodothermota; class Rhodothermia; order Rhodothermales; species Rhodothermales bacterium. Next base: position 80,144 of record JAWKNW010000007.1, on the reverse strand, counting down.
ACGGCCGGCGACGGGTTCACGCCGCCGTTGTTGAGATGCACGATGGATCGGTCGACTGTAAACGCCTGCTGGATCTGTCCCCAGTAGGCCTCGTCGTCCACGGCGGCGTCCGATGCGGCTGGCATCAAGGGCTCGATGCCCGCGTTGCCCGTACGGGACAGCCCGAGCGCCGCCGGCGCGAGCAGTCCGAAAAAGCCGCGTCGGGAGAGGCCGGAGCCGGATGACGGTGTGCGATGAGGACTGGACGTATTCATGATCCTGGCAGTGGTTGCGAGGAAAAACTACGTCCTGCCGGCGGGGCGGCCAACCGGTTATTGACGAACGCCCGGTGGTTGGGACCAGTCGCGGCGGTGCGGGATCGTTCAGGTGTCGGCGAGCCGGCGGAAGGGGATTGTGAGGTCGACGACGAGACCGGACGGTGCGGCGTTGCTCAGCCGCATCGACTGCGCGGCGCCATAGAGCTTCCTGAGCCGGTCCCTCGTGTTGGCGAGGCCGGTCCCGGACGCCGGCTCCTCCGCCGACCCGGTCAGCCCCGGCCCGGTATCAGACACCCGGAGGCGGAGCGATCCGTTTTCGCGCCAGGAGGCGATGCGGACGTGGCCGGCTTCGACCCGGGGTGCAATCGCATGTTTGACGGCGTTTTCGACGAGCGGCTGCAGGATGAGGTTCGGCACGAGCGCGTCCTCCGTGTCGGGGTCGATGGCGAAGGTAACCGTCATCCGGCCGTCAAACCGGATCTGCTCCAGCTCCAGGTATTGCTCCAGAAAGGAAGTCTCTTCGATGAGCGGGACTTCCGGCGTGTCGGAGCTGTCCAGCGCGAGGCGCAGCAGACCACTCAACCGGGTGAGCATACGATCGGCCGCCATGGGGTCCCGGTGCATCAGGGTGGCGATGCCGTTGAGGGTGTTGAACAGGAAATGCGGATGCAGCTGCATCCGCAGCGCCTGGAGCTGGGCGCGGACGAGTTCAGATTCCAGCCGCGCGGCGGTGAGCTCGCGCCGGCGGTATTGTTGATAGTACCGGTAGGCATGCGCGATCCCGACCATAATCGAGTACATCATGAGCGAGAGGTAGACGCTCGTGATCGTATGGAAGGACAGGGCGTCTCGCCAGCCGGAGTGGATATGGCTGAAGACGGGCAGGAGCATCGAGGCGAGCTGGATCGATACATGAAGCACGTAGGCGCCGACGAGGCCGGCCAGCAGGATCGGCAGGTGCCGGGGCCAGAGGCCACGGTCGAGCGGATACTTCAGGCTGAGGAGGAAAATCGGCGGCGCCAGCAAGGCCCAGCCGTACCAGAGTACCGCCGGCCACTTCAGCAGGTCCAGAAACGTCTCGTCGCTGCCAAAACGCATCCGGCGGATCATGTAATCCTGCCCGACGTCGGCCAGGATGAGCACGGTCACGATCCCGAACGACACCACCCAGAGGAGCGCGAGCCGGTTCGCCGGCCAGACCGGCTTCACGTGGTCCGGCCATGATCTGGAAGACGATCGAGACATCCTGTGTCAGTGTTTGAACGATTCGAGCCGATCGCGATACCCGCGGCTCAGGGTGAGCGTGGTGCCATCCGTGAGAACGACGGTGCTTTCGCCGTTATCGGTGGGGATGAGTTCACGCACGCGATCCAGGTTGACGATGGCGGAACGGTGAATGCGCATGAACAGGGAAGGGTCGAGCCGTTCTTCGAGGGCGCCCATCGTGATGCGAACCAGGTGCTGCCGGCCCTCGGCGTGGAGCCGGACGTAATTGCCGGCGGCTTCGATCCAGTCGACCGTGTCGAGCCGGACGAAATAGGTTTTGCTCCGCGCCTTCACCAGTACCCGCTCGAGCGGCCGGCGCGGCGCCACGTCGTTCAGCAGGCGATGCAGCCGGGCCTCGGCGGCACCCAGCGCCGCGCTGTGCACGAGGCGGCGCGCCCGGTCGAGCGCGACATCGAACCGGTCGATGTCGATGGGCTTGAGCAAGTAGTCGATCGCGTGGACCTCGAAGGCGTCGAGGGCGTGCTCGTCGTAGGCCGTGACGAAGATGACCGCCGGCATACGGGTAGCGCCGATGGCCCGGATGACCCCGAAGCCATCGAGTTCGGGCATCTGGACGTCGAGGAAGACGAGGTCGGGATGGTGTGTTCGGATGGCTTCGACGGCCTCGGGGCCGCCGGCGCACTCGCCGGCCACCGAGACGTCCGCGTGGCGCCCCAACAGCGCGCGTACGCGTTCACGCCCGAGCGATTCGTCATCGACGATGAGAGCCCTGATCGTTTCCAAGATGGATGGATTCTGAATAAGAGGCAGCGGTACGATAAGGTAGCCGGAACGGCGTCCTTGCACAAACCGGCGCGGGATGAAGCGGCGGCCGGGAGGGACGAGTCGCGTCGGGGAGGGACGAGTCGTAGGCGCTCAGTCCGGATGGATGTACACCGGCATCTGCCGGCGAGCCAGGCTCCCGAAGATGCCGCGGGCGCCGTCGACGTGGTCTACCGGATTTTCCAGTTCCCCGAGCGGCCGGGTGCCGTTGTCTTCTCGCGTACGGATGAAATCGAAAAGGTTGTCGTCGATCGCATCCACCACCACCTCATTCTCGCCAAAAAATGCCACGGCGATCCACGGGAGCACGATCCGGAGTCGACCATCCCCCACCGGCTCGAAGTTCGCCTCGTTGAGGATGCCCGAGTTGTTGTCGATAAGCTCTTCCCGGGTGACGATCTCGTCGTCCAACCAGCCCTGATACAGCGGCGTGAGTGCGCCGGTGGTGTCGCTGGCGTGGAGTTTCAGGATGTAGATGGCGGACCGGCCCGGGTAGGCGCTTTCGGTGACGTCGACGGTGAAGGTGGCTTGCTGCCGATACACGATGGTGTCCGATGCCGGCGGAAAGAGGTCGAAATCGCCGGGGACGAGCGTCTGCGCCTGGATCTGCGTCCCATCGGGTGTGGTGACGCCGAGCGCATAACGCCGGCCGGCGAGCACGACGACGTCGTTGTCCACCGGCTCGTAGAGGCCCGGGGAGATCTCGACCAGCGGGTATCGTTCCGCGATGCCGGCGCCATCCAGCAACGAGATCGAGGCGGTGGCGCCGCGGACGCCTTGCGTCTCGAACGCGTAGGCGTGCTCGATGGAGGCGGTCGTCGACAGGCGGAGGGCGGGGAGCGCCTCGCCGGCGATGAGGTAGCTCTCGACGACGTATTCGGGTTCGAAGTCGTCCTGCCGGTAGCTGTCGCAGCCGGCCGCGAGGCTGAGGAGGATGAGAGTAAGGAGATGGCGTGTCATGGTTGGATGGATTCGATGATGGGCGGGGCTAAAAACGGACCGTGAGGCTCGCATTCGGCAACAGGGGCAGCATGCGGACGGGGTCGAGCGCGACGGGGTTCTGCTGGAAGTCGTAGTCGTAAAACCAGATGTTGCGGTGGTTGTAGAGGTTGATCACCTGGATCTGGAACTCGGATTCGGCGACGCCGAAGAAGCGGCCCCGGCGCGTGAAGCCGACGTCCAGCCGGTGGTATCCCGGCAGCCGCGAGGCGTTGACGCGTCCGACCACGATCTGGTCGATCGGGACGGAGTTGAAGGGATCGTCGTACTGGATGCGGCCGAGGGCGCGCGTGTACGGCTGGCCGGCGGCGTAGACGAACGAGAGGGTGGTCCGCCACCGTCGGGAGAGGTCGTAGTTGAGCACGAGATTTACGTCATGGATGCGCTCGTACCGCGAGGGGAAGGATGCGCCTCCGTTGACCCCCGGGAAGCGCCGCGTGGAACGGCTGTAGGTGTAGGCGGCGAACCCGGTGAGCGCGCCGTCTGTTTTTTCGAGCATCACCTCGGCGCCATAGGCCAGCCCCTCGCCGTACCGGAAGTAGCGCGCGTACGGCAGGCCGATGGGGTCCTGAAGGTTGGGATCCAGTTCGAACAGGTCGTTCATGGTGCGGGCATAGGTCTCGATGTCGAGCCGGTAGCCTTTCGCCGGCACGGTCTTGATGCCCAGGCCGAACTGATCGCCCCAGGCTGGCGGCACCCCCTTGCCGGCGCCCAGCCAGATATCCATCGCCGTCATCGAATAAAACGAGGCGAGGGTGAGGTACTGGTAGTAACGGCCGTACGCCGCCTGCACGCGCAAATCGGGAGACAGGTAGCCTTCGACGGACAGCCGGGGCTCGGGCCGGAGGGCGTCATCCGATGCATAGCGCTGCACGCGGAGGCCGGTCTTGATGCTCCAGGCGGCCGCGGGGCGCCAGACATCCTGGAGATAGGCCGCGACATAGGGCGTCCGTCTCTTGAGGTCGAAAGCCCCTTCGCCTTCGCCGCGGTCGTGCAGCGACAGCATGATCTGGCCCGCCCACAGGCCGGCCTCGATCTGATGGCGTTCGCCCGGCGCATATTCCATGTCGGCCTTGAAGCCGGCCTCCGTCACTTCGTTGCGGCGCGAGAACGGGCTGCCGCCCAGCGAGAGGTCGGGGTTGCTGAAATAATGCGAGCCGGTCAGCGCGTAGGTGGCGAAGAGCCTGTGCGAGAAGAGATGCGTCCAGATGAGTGAGCCAGTCCGGTTGCCGTAAGGAAGGTCGATCGAAAAATCCTGAACGGGCGACATCCGGAGTTTGTCCAGCCCCGCATAGGTCGCGAGCGACAGGCGATCCTTCGGGCCGGCGTCGAGGTTCAGCTTGGCGTTGACGTCGTAGAAGTAGAACGTTTCGGGAATGCCGTCCGCGCCGGAGCGGAGCGCGGCCAGGATGGGCTCGAGGGTGGAGCGCCGGGCGGCCAGCATCCACGAACCTTTCTCGAACGGCCCTTCAATGGACGCCCGTGAGGCGAGCAGCCCCAGGCTTACACTCCCGTGCGCCTGTTCGCGGTTGCCGTCTTTATTGTAGACATCGACGACGGAGCCGAGCCGGCCGCCGAACCGCGCCGGGTAGCTGCCTTTGTAGATCTGGACGTCCTTGATCGCGTCGGGGTTGAACGTCGAGAAGAGCCCGAAGAAGTGCGACGGGTTGTAGACGGTTGTGCGATCGAGCAAGATGAGGGTCTGATCCGGGCTGCCGCCGCGGATGAGGAGGCCGCTCGAGAAGTCGCTCGAGGCCTTGATGCCCGGCAGCATCTGCAGGGAGCGGAACAGGTCGGCCTCGAATACGGCGGGCAGTTGCATGACCAGCTGCGCCGGCATCCGGTTGACCCCGAGCCGGGTGCGCTCCTCTTCATCCTCCCGTTCACCGGTGACGACCACCTCGTCGCCGACGAGGTACTCCGGCTGCAGCGCGACATCGACGCGCGGATGCGCTCCGGGGCGGAGGGTAACGTCGATCCGGCGCGTTTGATAACCGATGTACGACACCGCGAGTATATAGTCGCCCGGCTCCAGCCCGGAGAGCATGTAGTAGCCGACCGTGTTCGTCGCCGCGCCCTGGGCGGTGCCGGCGATGACGATGTTCGCCATCAGCAGCGTCTCCCCCGAGGAGGCGTCGGTGACGTAGCCGTGGATGGTGCCCTGGGCGCGGGCCGTGGCCGCGGTGCCAATAAGGAGGCAAAAAAGTGTTAGAAAGAAAGAATGAATGCGATTCATGGCTTTTGGGTGTATGAATAAGCATGCGATGGCCGGCGATGGGCGCACGTAGCCTGTGCGGCGGGGCGAGTCCGTCGCGGGGAGAACGTGAATGCGGCGCCGGCCGCGTCCCGACCGGCGATGCCTCATGGCGCGATCAGCGGCGCGCCGAGAGCCTCAGGCCGAGCGAGAATCCCGGCCAGATGGTGTAGGATGTGCCGCGCCACGACCCGGACTCGATTTTCCAGGGGATGGGCAGGCCGGTCGAGGCGTCTTCGTAGAGCAGCAGGTTGAGGGCGGGGCCGGCGACGAGGTCGAGATGCGGCGCCACGCGGAAGCCGAGCAGCGCCCTGAGCTGGATGCGGTGTTCGGACGGTTCCTCGTTCCAGCCGGTCGACTGGTAGAGGGCGTCGATGGTGTTGTAGAATCGGGGTCCCAGCGAAAAATCGACGCCCAGGCCGGCGAGCGTCGATGCGCTGGCGCCGAACGCGTTGGGGCGCGCGGCGATGCCGATGTAGTTCGCAAAGCGCCGGTTGCCGCTCCGCAGCACGGTCGAAACCGTGCCGGTCTCGTCCACGAGCACGTCGTACCGGAGCCCGACGTCCTTCACGAAACTGACGAGGCCCAGCGGGAAGCCGTCCAGCGATTCGGCGACGTTGACGAGGCCGATCTGCGCGCCGCGGGCGGGGCCCGCCACGTTGAGCAGCGAGATCTGCGCGCCGACGAGTTCACCGGCGGCGACGTTCGCCACGCCGGCGACCTGGACGCCGTACGCCGCGAGGGCGAAATTGCCCGCGCCGGAAGCCTGCAAGCCGCTCAACGCCCCCGACTTGTTCAGCAGGCCCGCCCCCTGGACGCCGCGCACCCGATCTCCGGCGATGTTGATCGTTCCGGCGAGCTGCACGCCGGTCGCCGACCCGGTCGCCAGGTTCAGCGTGCCGCTCCCCTGGACGCCGCGCACCGACCCGTTGGCCTGGTTGGCGACGCCGGCAAGCTGGACGCCGATCAGGTCGTCGTTCAACCCGTTCACGACGCCGGCGAGCTGCACGCCGTCCAGCGACCCGTCGATCAGGTTCAGGATCCCGCCCATCTGGACGCCGTGCGAGGCGTTCTCGGCCGTGTTGAAAATGCCCGAGATCTGCACGCCGTCGAGCGTGTCGCGCACCATGCTGGCGATTCCGCTCAGCTGTACGCCGCGCACGGGTTCAGGACGCGCGCTGACGAGCAGGCCGGCGGAGACGGGTCCGACCTGGACATCCTGTGCCCCGATCGACACGGGCCCCAGTTCGAGGCGCCCGGGGGTTTTTTCCTGGCGGGAGCTGACCACGACCTCGCCGAGCGGCAGGGTGGCGGCGTCGAGCGTGGCGTCGAGCGTGACGGTCTGGCCGGGTCGCACCTGCACGTCGTCGATCCGTCTGGGCTGGAAGCCCACCATGGTGACGACGATGTCGTAGTGGCCGGCCGGCACGTGCGTGACCGTGTACCGGCCATCGGGGCCGCTCGCGGCGCCGGTAGCGATGCCGGCGATCCGGATGTGCGCGCCGGGGAGCGGCTGGCCGTCTTCCGTGGCGTGCACCGCGCCGGCGATCGATCCCGATCCGATGCCGGCCTGGGCGTAGGGTTTCATCGCCGAGGGGCGGAAGATGACGAACACATCGCCGGCCGACGCATCCACCTCGAGACCGGTGCCGCTCAGGATGCAGGCGATCGCGGCTGTGTTGTCGTCCGGCAGCGCGGGGCAGCCGGATTGCTTGTTTTCGAGCAGTTCGGGGGCGTAGGCGAGCTGCAGGTGGCGCGCTTCCGCCAGTTCGAGCAGCGCGGCGTCCAGCGGGGGGGAAGCGGCATCGCGGTGCGTTTGCGCGTAGGCCGCCGGCGCGCCCGCCGCCAGCCATCCGGCCACCAGGGCGGCCAGGGTCCGTGTTGTTTTCATGTCCGTTTCCTCTATCAATCGGGGGAGGCGATCAGGTAGCCGTCCCCTGTTTTTCGGTAGCTGTATCCGCGAACCCGCGCGATGGCGGCCAGCACCTGCTCGGCATCCTGTACGTCGTTCAGGACGAGGCTGATGCGTACCTGACGCAGGGAAGCCGGCGAGGCCGCGACGCGGGTCGCGAAGCGGCGCTCGATCTCGTCGAGCACGGCGCCGATCGGCTGGTCGATGAACGTCATGCCGCCGTCGCGCCAGCTGATGCGCTGATCCACATCGATCGGCTCCGGGGCGGTCGGTTCGTCCGTGCCGGCGAGGCGACTCATCTGGCCCGGTGCCAGCACGACCGGTGCGTCGGGGCGCGCCCGCGCCGAGAAGCGAACGCGGCCGTCCTGCAGGACCACCGTGGTCTCCGCATGGTCCTCGCCGGGCCAGGCGCGCACGTTGAAGCGGGTGCCCAGCACCGTCACGTGGCCATTGAAGGTGGTCACGGTGAACGGGGTGTCGTCGTGGACCACCTCGAAGAAGCCTTCTCCGTCGATCTCGACCCGCCGCGCGCGCCAGCCGAAGCTTCGGCGATAGGTGAGGCGGCTGCCGCTGTTCAGCTCGACCCGCGATCCGTCCGGCAGCGTGGCGGCGAGGCGTTCGCGGGCCGGGGCGGAGAGCGTCACCGGGCGCAACCCGATGGCGACGCCCAGCGCGACGAGGGCGACCAGCGACGCGGCGATCCAGATGCGGCGCATCCGGGGGGCGGGGCGGGGCGTCCGGTCCGGGGCGGCGGTGCGCGGTGTACGGGTCTCGGCCAGCACGGCGGCGCGGAGGTCGGCGAAGCGGGCGTCGTCCGGCGCCGGCGCCGGCCCCTGCGCGCCGCCGGCCATGCGCCACACCTGTTCGAGTTCATTTCCGGATTCTTCGGGGTGCGCCTGGAGCCAGGCCTGCACGTCGGCCGGCAGGGGTCCGTCCGGCGGCTCGAAGCCCCGTTTCGGGTTCTCGTTCATGATGAAAGCCCTCCCAACTGGTACTGTCGAAGGCGATCGCGCAGATACTGGAGCGCCAGCACGATGTGTTTGGTCACGGTCTCCGCGGAGAGGTCCATCACCTGCGCGATCTCGTCGTGGCTGAGCCCCTCGAACCGGCTGAGGCGGAAGGCCTCCTGCCGGCGTGGGGGGAGTTCGGCGATCCACTCGTTCATGGCATCGTTCAGCCGGCGCGCATCGAGTTCTTCGGAAACCGGGCTGCGCGACGCCGGCGCCTCGCTCGCCAGGGCAGACAGGGCTGCCGATTCGCGCTTTTTCATACGGTTCTGATTGAGAGCCAGCGTGTAGACGATCCGGTACAGCAGTGCCTTGAGCGAGCGCGACGGATCCAGCGTCGCGCGGAGGCGCCAGAGTTTGATGAACGTCTCCTGCAGGACATCGTAGGCGGCATCGCGGTCGCCCGTGAGCTGCGTCGCGTAACGCAGCAGCGGGTGATGCCAGGCCGCCATCAGCTCATCGAGCGCGGCGGTATCCGCATCCCGAAGGCGTCGGGTCCAGTCCTCGAAGGTGTCGTCTGCCATGCGGGCGGTTTTGCGGTTCGTTCGGGGGAATTACACCGCGAAGAGGAAGAGGCGGTAATCGGGCAGCGATTTTTTTTGGGGAAAGGGAATATAGGCAAACGCCCCCGCCGGATCGGCGGAGGCGTTGGGCAACGAGCGGTCGCCCGGTGCGGGATGCGGCACGATGACGGGGGCTCCGTTTCACCGTTCTCACGGCTCACCGAATCATTTCATGAGGGTTATTCGCCGCGTTTCACCGAACCCGCCGCCCTGGACGCGCAGCAGGTAGACGCCCGAAGCGAGATGCGCGCCGTCGAGGACGAACGTGGAGGTGGTGCCGGCGGAGACTTCGCCGTCCTGCAGCACCGCCACCTGCCGGCCGAGCGCGTCGTGTACCGTGACGCGCACCCGGCCCGACTCGGGCGGGGTCAGAACGACCGTCGCCTGGGTGTTGAACGGGTTCGGGAAGAGGGAGAGGGTTTCCCGGGGCGACGCGGGGAGGGCTGGCGCGGGCGCGTCGGCAGGCCCGGCATGCTGGGTGGTGAGGAAGGACCCGGGCCCGGTGCCCAGCGGGCCGGCGGGTGCGCTGAATTCGCTCGTGTTACCGTCCGCGTCGGTGGCGGTGAGCACCACGTACAGGGTGGAATCCCAGGCGACGCTGTTCGCGTCGATCTCGAACGAGACGAGCGAATCGGGCGAGGTGTAGCTGTGGGTCCCGATGAAGGATTTCGCCTGGCGGTCGGTGGCGGAGTCGACCAGGTAGGCGTCGATGGTGAGAGGGTACGGGACGACGGCGCTATCGGAAGAGACCGAATAGTCGATGATGAGCGCGTCGCTGCCCGGGCGGTAAAACGCGCGCGACACATCCGGGTAGTTCATCAGCATGTTGGCCCCGGTGTCCGCGTCGCCGGCGTCGTTCAGGGTGATGCCGTCGAAAAAGCCGAGGTTGATGCCGAGGCTGTCGCTGGTTATCACGTCCTTGTTTTCAAAGAAAACATTTCCCCGGATCGTGTTCGCCGCGGCGGCCCAACTCAGCACCACCACGCCCCCGGCGCCGTTGTAGGCGATGATGTTGGCCTTCGGCGCCGACAGCGGGATTTCCGCGTTTTTGCCATAACCGACCTTGTTGCTGTCCGAGGCGGGTGACCAGAAGATGATGCCGGTCAGGCTGTTGCCCAGGTCGTTGCCGGCCTCGTTCGTGCCCACATAGTTGCCCTGGATCGTGTTTTGGGGTCCGAAAACCATGATGCCGTAGCCGCTGAAGGCCACTATGTTGCCATACGCCGCCGTTCCGCCGACCGTATTTTCCGTCCCGCTGATCTCGATTCCATTCGTATTGCCCAGGTCCATGCCGGCGGCGTTCGTGCCTATATAGTTGTTGCGAACGACGTTGCGGTCGCCGTTCAACTCGACGCCGCCGCTGAAGTGAAATCCGATGATGTTGCCCATGTCGCGGCTTGTGCCGCCGACGATGTTGTCGTCGCCGCTGACGACGATGCCGCCCTGCGGGACGCCGAACGGGTTGCCTACGATACCGTTCCGCAGGTTGTCGCCGGCCTCGTTGGTGCCGATGTAATTCCCTCGCACGAAGTTACCCGCGCCGCCGGCGATTTCGATGCCGGAGCCCAGGTTGTGTCCGAGCACGTTGCCCTCGCCGGCCTTGCCGATCTTGTTGCCGTTGCCCGAGACATAAATGGCCGAATCGCTGTTGCCGAAATCCGAGCCGTCCTGGTAGAGGCCGACATAGTTCTCCAAGATCGTGTTGTCGTTGCTCTCGACGGCGATGCCGTGGACGAACCGGGTTATGGTAAGACCGCGAATGGTGCTGCCGTGCGAGCCGGTGGCCAAGGTGAGGCCGATCGTGCGCTGATCCAGCGGGACTTCCGTGTACCCGTCGATGACGACCTCGCCTCCGGCCGTCGTGCCGTCGATGGTGACGGGAGCCGTGATGTCCGGCAGATCCGAGCCCGAGATGTCGATGATGGCCCGACCGTTAGCGAGCGGGATGTTGGTGAACTGGATGATGTCGGCCCCGCCGGCGTTGGGAAAGGCGTTCGCCTCTTCGATGGCGGCCCGGAGCGAGCAGTTCAAATTGGCCAGACTGGTTCTGCACAGCCCGTCGCCGGGCGAGATGTCCGACTGGTTGCCCCGCGTGTTGACTTCGAAGACGGTCTGGGCGAAGGCCGGCATGCCGGCGGAGGTAACGACGGCAAGCACCAGGAGCAGGATCAGGAGGCGTGGATGAACGGGTGTTATAGACATGGATGGGTCCTCTGTTAAGATGGGATACGATGATCCTGGCGACATCCACCCGCAAAACAGGCCGTTCCGAGAGAAAACTTTTTATGCGCTGACCGCGAATTCCATCCGGTCGCCACGTCGTGCATCCCGGCACCCGGGGATCGCGTAGCGTACATCGCGATACCTTTCGGCCGTTCATCGCGCCTTAAGGATGGTGGTCGGGTGCAGTACCGTGCTGCGGAACGTTTCGTGGCGTTCGGCATAGGGCATTCAAGACCGCCATGCACCACCACGCCAATACTCGTCTTTGTGCAACGAACCCGGTGAGTCCCCTGATACCGAAGCGCATCGCCCTTTTTACAGGCGCTTACACCCATATAGCTGACGGCGTCTCGCTGACGCTAAACCGGCTTGTTTCGCATCTGGAATCGCGCGGCAACGAAGTCCTCGTCATCGCGCCCGAGAAGCCCGTACCGGCCATCCCGTCGTCGCCGGGCCGCATCGTGCCTACGCGCTCCTTTCCCATGCCGGGGCGGCCGGAGTACCTGATTTCGCGGGGGCTGACGTCCGCGATCCGGAAAGAGGTCCGCGCCTTCAAGCCGGAGCTGTTCCATCTGGCCTCGCCCGATATGCCGGCCGTGAACGCGATTTTCATGGCCCGCAAGATGGGTCTGCCCGTCGTCGCGTCGTACCACACGCATTTTACCTCGTATTTCGACTACTACCGGATGTCGTGGCTCGAGCCGGCCGTGTGGCGCTACTTGCGCTGGTTCTACGGGCAGTGCCGGCAGGTCTACGTCCCCTCGCGCTCGATGGCGGACGTCCTGCGCGGACACGGCATCTCGGAGCGGCTCTATCTGTGGGAGCGCGGGGTGGACACGTCCCTCTTTAATCCTGGTCGCCGCGCGATGGCGTGGCGCCGACAGCTGGGTTTCGGGGATGACGAGGTTGTCGTCTCTTTCGTGAGCCGGCTCGTGGTGGAGAAAGGGCTCGATGTCTACGCCGAAGTGATCGATGGGCTGAAGGCGCGCGGCATCCCGCACCGCAGCCTGGTTGTGGGCGATGGGCCGGCGCGCGAGGAATTCCAGGCGCGGCTGCCCGAGACGGTCTTCACGGGCGCGCTCCGGGGCGAGGAACTGGGACGGGCGTACGCCTCGTCGGACGTGTTCCTCTTCCCCAGCCACACCGAGACCTTCGGGAACGTCACCCTCGAAGCGATGGCCTCCGGCCTGCCCACCGTATGCGCCGACGCGACGGGAAGCCGTTCGCTGGTCAAGCACGGCGTGACGGGGTATCTGGCGGAGCCGCAAAACGCGCCGGCGTTCCTCGAACAGGTAAGCCGGCTCGTGCAAAACCCGCTGCTTCGCACCCATATGGGCCATCAGGCCCTCGAACGCGCGCAGGGATACGCCTGGCCGATCATCCTGGGCAAGATCGAAAGTTACTACGACGCGCTGCTCCACCCGGAAATTCCGACGCGCGAGGTCGATCTGACCCCCGCGGCCGCGATGATGAGCGGTGCCTGAGCCAGGGAGGAGCGCGTTGGATGGCCTTCGCCGGCGGTAAGGGGGCGATCGTTTTTTCGCTCTCGGCGTGTATCTTTCCGTATGGGGTCTGGGTGTACGGGGGTATGACCGACTTTTAACGCACGTCCTACTCCCACCGCGCCAGACTCCCATACCATCTGATGCTCGCCCTGCCTGATCCTCCATCGCCCGTGCGCCTTCTCTTCGTCTCGCATTCCTTTCCGCCGGTCGACCGACCGCTCGCCAATGTCGGCGGCATGCAGCGCGTGGCCACCGAATTGTTCGAGGCGTTCGGGCACATGGAGGACGTGGAACGACACGGGCACCTGCTCCGCACCTCCTGGCGCATGACGCACGCGCGGATTCCCCTGTTTCTCTGGCGGACGCGCCAGCGCCTTCGCCAGGTGGCCCGCGACCGCAGTGTGGATGTGGTCCTGTTCTCCTCGATGGTGACGGCGGCCGCGGCGGCGTGGGTGCAGCCGGCGCTGCGCCAGAGCGGCATCCGAACGGCCGCCATCGTCCACGGACAGGATGTGACGACGCCCTTCGGCCCGTACCAGCGGTTCGTCCCGCGCGTATTCGATGCGCTCGACGCCGTGCTGCCGGTCAGCCGGGCCACCGGCGCCCAGTGCACCGAGCGAGGGCTGCCCGACGCGAAGCTGCACGTGGTCCCGAACGGGGTAAAGCTGGATCGTTTCGCACCGCTCACGTCCCGACCCGCCATGCGCGCCGAACTGGTCCGCGCCCTTGGCGATCCGGCGCACCCGCTTCCGGAATCGGCCCTGCTCCTTTGCAGCGTGGGCCGGCAGGTGAAACGGAAGGGATTCGCGTGGTTCGTCGAGCAGGTGATGCCGGCGCTGCCGCCCGACGTGCACTACTGGCTCGCCGGCGACGGTCCCGAGACGCCCGCCATCCAGGCCGCCGCCGCCCGGCTGGGACTGGGCGACCGCGTCCGCCTCCTCGGCCGCGTGTCCGACGCCGACCTCATGCGGCTCTACCGCGGCGCCGATCTGTTCGTCATGCCCAACATCCCGGTTCCTGGGACGATGGAAGGGTTCGGTGTGGTGATGCTGGAGGCCGGCATCAGCGGCCTGCCGGCGATTGCCGCGCGGCTGGAAGGGATCCAGGACGTCGTCGCGGAGGGTGAAAACGGGCACTTCGTGGAAAGCGGCGACGCCGGCGGCTTCATCGAGGCAATCCTCCGGTACGACCGGGACCGCCACGCGCTGGCCCGAGCCTCTGAGCGGGCCGCAGCGTATACCCGCGAAACCTTCAGCTGGGAAGCCGTCGCCCGGCGGTATGTCGACGTGCTCGGTCAGCTATCCACGGTGGCCTCCTGATCTCACGCACCGTACTAGGCCGGCCCGCATCCCGCATCCCGCCAACATCAATACGTCAATGAAACGCCGCTCACCGCTCACGATCGTTCTGGCTTTGCTGTGTATCGGCCTCGGGCTCTGGTACGAATACGGGCGAGGCACCGTTGCGACCGAGACGCCTGCCGGCACCATCGAAACGGCGTTCGCGGAGCAGGCGCGCGACCTGCCCGTCGAGGGCGAGGGCGTCGTGCTGCGCATCCTGTCGGACGACAACGACGGATCGCGTCACCAGCGGTTCGTGCTGGAGCTGGCTTCCGGCCACACGGTGCTCGTCGCGCACAACATCGATCTCGCGCCGCGCCTGGAGGGCATCGCGCGCGGCGAGCGGGTGCGGTTCAAGGGGGAGTACGCATGGAATCCGGAAGGCGGCGTCGTGCACTGGACGCATCACGACCCGCAGGGCCGGCATGCCGGCGGATGGCTGGAGTACCGCGGGACGCGGTTCGAATGAACTACAGCGTCTTGATCCGGATATTCCTGAACCAGATCGGGGCGCCGGCGTGTTTTCCCTGGAATCCGATGTGCCCGTAGGTTGGCAACTCGGAAAACGGGGTGCTCAGCCACGCAGGGATTTCTGATCCGTCGGGATTGGCCTTGGCGGACGTCCAGCGGCTCATATCCATGTCGATCACCTGCTCGCCGTTGAGCACCACGGTGAGGTGCCGGCCGCGCGCCGTGATCGTGAACCGATTCCACTCGCCGGGATGCTTGACCATCTTCTTGCTGGCCGCCAGGTGGCCGAACACGGCGCCGCACTGCCAGGTCGCCGGCGACTCCGCCCATTCCTTCGCGTAGTCGTCCGCGATCTGGATCTCGACCGAGTTCGGGATCCAGTCGACGATATCGCTGCCGTAAATAATGACGCCGCTGTTGGTGCCTTCGGCCGTCTTGAATTCCAGGTCGATCATGACGTCGTCGTAGACCTTCGCGCTCCACAGGTTCTGGTCCTCCGTGGCGGTGAGGATGCCGTTTTCGAAGCTCCAGATGCCGGCGGGGAAGACGGCGTTGGAGAGGTCGGGTTTGAACAGATCCTGCCAGCCTTCCCCGTCGCTGTCCGGATGGCCGGACTGGGCGCGGGCGGGGATCGAAACAAACAGACCCAGGATCAGGAGAAGCCGGTACGGCGCGGTGCGTGACATGGCAGGCAAACAGGCTGAATGAAAGCAGGTTCGGGAACGGGGGATGTCCTCAGTGTACTGGCTGCCGTGCTGCCGCGCAACCTCACGGGCAATGCTTCGTCCACCCGGAAACCGTTCACCAGACCATCGCCGTTTATGAAATCGATCGCCGGACGTCTCGTCTGTCTGCTTCTGTTCATCGCTCCGGCCGCCCGCGCCCAGGACGACACCGCCGGCGTACGACGCGCCGCGCTCGATTATATCGAGGGATTCTACGAGGGGGATTCGACCAAACTCGTCCGCAGCGTGCACCCGACAGTGACCAAATTCGGCTATTACATCCCGCGCGGGCAGGAGGCCTACACCGGCGAGCCGATGTCGTACCAGGCGATGATGGATTTCGCCAACGCCGTCGCCGCCAATCCGGCCCGGAAGGCCCGGCCGGACGCGCCGAAGGAGGTCACGATCTACGAGGTGCAGGACCAGACGGCCAGCGCGAAAGTCGTGGCGTGGTGGGGCACGGATTATCTGTTGCTCGGCAAGTACGACGGGAAGTGGATGATCGTGCACGTGCTGTGGCAGTCGCCGCCGCGGGGGTAGCGGTACTCTCGCCATAAATCGCTACCTTCGGGAATCTCAATCCGGCTCAACTACCCGACCATGCTGCCTCGATTCCCGACGTTTCTACTTCTCGTTCTGATGGCCGTCCCGGCGCGGGCGCAGCGCGTGCCGCCGCCCGAACCCGTCCTGCCGATCCCGACCGCGCGCCAGCTCGAATGGCAGGAAGGCGGGCTCCGCATGTTCGTCCATTTCGGCGTGAACACGTTCACCGATCGGGAATGGGGCGACGGCACGGAGTCGCCGGACCTCTTCCAGCCGGCGGCCTTCAATGCCCGTCAGTGGGCGCGTGTGGCCCGGGAGACCGGGTTCTCGACCATCATCCTCACCGCCAAACATCACGACGGCTTCGCGCTCTGGGATAGCCGGTACACGCTGCACGATGTGGCGAGTAGCAGCTGGCTGCAAGGGCGGGGCGACGTGGTCGGGGCGCTTTCCGAGGCCGTTCGCGCCGAGGGGCTGAGCATGGGGCTTTATCTGTCGCCCTGGGACCAGCACGAGCCATCGTACGGCGACGAGGCCGGCTACAACGCGTTTTACGTCGCCCAACTCCGCGAACTCCTCACGCAGTACGGACCGCTCAAGGAGGTCTGGTTCGACGGGGCGAAGGGGGAAAACGCGAAGGATATGAACTACCACTTCGATGCGTTCTGGGCGACGGTGCGGCAGCTCCAGCCGGCGGCCGTCATGTTCTCGGATGCCGGCCCGGACGTCCGCTGGATCGGGAACGAGCGCGGGCACGCCGGCGAGACGAACTGGTCGACGTTCGACCGATCGAAGGTCAGCATCGGTGCGCTGGGGATCGAAAAATACCTCAACGAAGGCGACGAAAACGGTCCGGACTGGGTGGGCGGCGAATGCGACGTATCGATCCGGCGCGGATGGTTTTACCACCCGGACCAGGAGCCCAAATCCGTCGCCGAGTTGATGGATATCTTCTACAAATCCGCCGGCAGGAACTGCGTGCTCCTGCTCAATATCCCCCCGAACCGCGACGGGTTGCTCGACGAAAAGGATGTGCGCCGCCTCCAGGAATTCAAGGCGGCGCGCGACGCCGTGTTCGCGACGGATCTGGCCGCCGGCGCTACGGCCACCGCCTCCAACGTACGTGGCGGCGACGACGCGTTCGCGCCGGCTCAGCTGTTCGACCGGTCTCAGGAGACCTTCTGGGCCACCGACGACGCGGTCCGCGAGGCGTCGGTAGAGATCGTACTGCCCGGGGCTCGGACCTTCAACGTGATCCGCCTCCAGGAGCCGATCCATCTGGGGCAACGAATTGGCGCCTACCGCGTGGAGGCGGAAGTAGGCGGGCGCTGGACGACGCTGGTCGAAGGCACGACGATCGGGTATCAGAAGCTGGACCGTATCGAGGCGACGACGTCGTCTCGGCTGAGAGTGACGGTGCTGGACGCGCGCGGCTGCCCGCTGCTCGCCGGCTTCGGGCTGTATCTCGACACCGCGCAATGAGGATCCCGGATGCCTTCCTCCCGATGGCTCCCGCTGCATCCTTCAGCGATCACATCCCGTAACGCCAGCAACAGCGCGCCGTCTCCGTCCACCCATCCTGCAGCCTCGTGCGCATCCGTGACGCCAGTTTGATGCTCCTCCTCGCCGGTCTCGCGGCTGTGCCGGCTTCGGCCAGGCAGACCGCGGACGGCGACCAGGAGATGCCGGCGGTCGCTCCTCGCGATGCCGGCTGGAATACGACCCTTCTGTCTGATCTGGAACGGGCCATTGCGGCCGACAGCTTTCCTCAAACGACGAGTGTGCTCGTCGCGCAGGGTGGCCGACTGGTCTACGAAGCGTATTTCGGCAGCGGCGCCGCAGATCTCCTCAACGACACGCGATCCGCCACCAAATCGATCACGGCCCTCGCCATCGGGCGCGCAATCGACGACGGGCTCATTACAGGGGTCGATGCGCCGGCGTTCGCCTACCTCGCCTACCTCGCGCCATTCGCGAACGATGGCGATGCCAAGCGATCCGTCACCATCGAGGATCTGCTGACGATGTCCTCCGCGCTCGACTGCAACGACAACGACCCCGAAAGTCCGGGCAACGAGGAGAATATGTATCCGCTCCGCGACTGGGGGCGGTGGGCGGTCGATATCCCCGTCCGCGCCGGGTATGAACGGGACGCCGCCGGGCGCGGCCCCTTCGCGTATTGTACCGCCGGCACGTTATTGCTCGGCCTGATCCTGGAACGCGCCACCGGCGAACGGGTGGACCGCTACATCGACCGGACCTGGATGCGGCCGCTCGGCATCGAGCGACGACAGTGGGCGCAGTCGCCGACCGGCGAATACATGACGGGCGGGGGGCTTCGGCTGCGGAGCCGCGACCTGCTTCGTTTCGCCCAGTCGGTGCTGGATGGCGGCGCATGGCACGGCCAGCGGCTGGTCTCTGCGGCGTGGCTGCACGCCGCGCTGAGTGAACAGCGGGTGGCCGGCGCGGAACAGGGCTACGGATACCTGTTCTGGCGCCGGACCTGGCAATCCGGATGTGGGCCGATAACTGCCCCCTATATGGCCGGAAATGGCGGGAATGCCATCCTGATTCTTCCATCGCTCGATGCGGTCGTCGTCGTCACCCGCCAGCATTACGGACAACGCGGCATGCACCAGCAAACAATCCGGCTGCTCGAGTCGTTTGTGCTGGCAGCAGCACCGTGTCCCTGACCCTCAGCCCCGGGCGGTAGTGCCAGGGCCACCCATCCACCTACGAATCACAGCCACTTCGATGAAAAACGTGTGTGCGGGCGCCGGCCTGCTGTTGTCCATGGTATGTGTCGCGCCGGACGTTCTGGCGCAGCCCTCCCCATCCTCCGAACAGGAACCGACGACGCCGGCCGCACTCCGCGCCACGAACGAGGTCGTAGCCGTGTTCACCGAGACGCCGCCGCATATCGACGGGCATCTGGACGAACCGCTGTGGCAGACGATCGAACCCCTCACCGGCTTTTTCCAGATCTGGCCGGAAGACGGCGCCCCGGGCACGGAGCCCTCGGAGGCGCGCATCGCGTACGACCGCGACAACCTCTACGTCGCGTTCACCTTTTACGACAGCAACCCGGAACTCATCCGCGCCAAAAACCTGGAACGCGGCGGCCGCAACGACCGCGACGATCACGCCTACATCGGGCTCGACACCTTCGGCGACAAACGCAACGCCTACCTCTTCGAGATGAACGCGCTCGGCACCCAGGACGACGCCACCATCTCGGACGAAGGCCTGACGCTGGACAGCTTCTCGTGGGACGCCGTCTACCGGAGCGAGACCGTCATCAACGACCAGGGATGGACCATGGAGGTGTCGATTCCGTTTCGGCAGCTCCGTTTCCCGAAGGGCGAAGAACTGGAATTCGGGCTCATGCTCTCGCGCATGATCAACCGGAAAAACGAGCGCGTGATCTGGCCGCACATCGGGCTCGATTACGGCACCACGTTTACGGCGCTGGCCGCCGTGTCTCAGTACGGCAAACTGACCGGGCTCAAAAACATCCGCCGGGGCAAGAACATCGAGATCAAGCCCTACATCATCGCCGGCGTGCAGGAGGTCCGGCCGGACCTCGCGCTGGAGGCTACGGACGTGGATTTCACGCGCGACCTCGGGGTCGACTTCAAATACGGGATCACGTCGAACCTGACGCTGGACCTGACCTTGAACACCGACTTCGCGCAGGTGGAAGACGACAACGTCCAGATCAACCTGACGCGATTCAACCTCTTCTTTCCCGAGAAGCGTGAGTTCTTTCTCGAACGCGCCGGCCTGTTCGACCACGGCAACCCGCGCTCCACGCAGACCTTTTTCTCCCGGCGCATCGGGTTGACGAACCAGATCCTGGGCGGCGGCCGGCTCACCGGGCAGGTCGGGCGCTTCTCCGTCGGTCTCCTCAATATCGAGACGGGTGAGCAGATGAAGGATTTCCTCGGCTCGAACTCGGCCAACAACACGGTCGCGCGCGTTCGGACCGACTTCCTCACCCGCGGTACGGCCGGCGCCATCTTCACGAATTTCGAGGAGGCCGGCCATTTCAACCGGGCGGCCGGCGTCGATGCGCAGTACCGGTTCTGGGGGGCCAGCGAGGCGAATGTATGGTATACGGGCATGTGGGACAGCGATGCGTCGCTGAACGACGCGGCCGGGCACGCCAGCCTGGCGCTGCAAAACGATCTGGTCGGTGCCGAGGCGGGCTTCACGAGCGTGGGCGAAACGTACAATCCCGCCCTGGGCTTCGTCCGGAGGCGCGACATGCGGGAGCTGGATCTCGAAGCCCGGTTCACGCCGCTCGTCTCCATTCCGGCGCTGCCTTTCGTTCGTCGGCTGTGGTTCGAAGCGGAACGCGAATACATCGAAGGGCAGGACCGGGAGAAGCAGACCGTGGAGACCACGGTGTCCACGCGGATCGATCTGGCCCGTCGTGACTTTCTCGTGCTGGCGTACGCCCGGACGTTCGAGCGGCTCGAAGATCCCTTCTTCATTCTGAGCGAGGCGGCTATCCCGGCGGGCGATTATACGTTCGGTCAGGTCGCCATCGAGGGGGTGACGGACTCGAGCCGGCGCCTTTTTGCATCGGCGTCAGCATCTGCCGGCGACTTCTTCAACGGAAACCGTACGGACTTTGGCGGATCGATCGGCTACCGCCAGTCGCGCCACCTGAGCCTGGAGGCGTTTCTCGAGCATTCGATCATCGACCTGCCGATCGACAACGGAGCGTTCGAGGCAACCACCGTGTCGCTTTCCATCCTCGGCGCCCTGAACCGCAAGCTGTTCGCCCGCGCCCTCATCCAGTACGACAACTTCTCGCGGGACTTGCAGGCGAATATCCGCATCAACTGGATTCACACGCCGGGCAGCGACCTGTTTCTGGTGTTCAACACCTCCTCGCACTTCGCGCGGGGTAACGAGCTCCTGTTCGATCCCCGCCGCGACATGATCCTGAACGATCGGGTCGGGGTTTTCAAACTCACCTATCTGGTGCTCCTCTAACCGCATGAAGTCAGGCAAGGCCTCCACCATCCGCCGGCGCGTCCGCATCGGGCTGCTGGGTATCTGGATCGCCGTATTCGGATACCTGTTCGCCAATATGCGCGCCATCGGGGTGGACGATGCGGTGCTTGCCAGCGACAGCCGGGTACGCGTCGAGACGACGGACCGCGGCCTCGTGTTTACGCCGCTGCCCGATACGCAGCGCACCGCGCTGCTCTTCTTTCCCGGCGCCCTGGTGGCGACAAAAGCCTATGCGCCGACGGCCCGCGCGGCTGCAGAAGCCGGCTTCAAGGCCGTGCTCGTGGACGTCCCGCTGACCTCGACGTGGCTGGCCAGCGGTCGCGAGCGGGCGCTGGACCTCGCCGAAGGCTATATAAACGACGACCCGGAACGCCGCTGGGTGGCCGGCGGCCATTCGCTCGGCGGGAAGTTCGCCCTGGCGCTCGCCCGGCGGGGGGTCGCACTGGACGGGCTCTTCCTGGTGGCCACCTCCCATCCCCGGGAAGACGATTTTACCTCGCTCGCGATGCCGGTGACGAAGGTGTACGGATCGCAAGATGGCCTCGCTTCGGAAGAGGAGATCGAGCAGTTCGGCGTCAACCTGCCGGCGCACACGCAATGGGTGCGTGTCGAAGGCGCCAACCACGCCCACTTCGCCCACTACGGCCGGCAACTCGGAGACCGCAAGGCCACCATCCCCCGCGAAGCGCAACAAGCCGCCCTCCGCGACGCCCTGCGCGCCATGCTGGCGGCGGTGGAACAGGCGGATTGAGGGTGGGAGGTTCAAGGTTTGAGGTTCAAGGTTCAAGGGTCTTCAATAGCCCGCCCTTGAACCTCAAACCTTGAACCCTGAACCCCACCCCTTACCCGCGTTTATGCCACTGCACGCGGTAGAGGTCGTGCCGGCGGTCCTTGAGGTTTTTTACCGTGCCGCCGTGGCGCGCCATGCGGAGCGACTCGATCCGCAGATCGGCGAAGGCGACCATCTCGACGTTGGGGGTCGTGTCGGCGGCGACGCCGTCGCGCGCGAAGGGGAAGTCGCAGGGGGTGAGCACGCAGCTCTGGGCATACTGGATGTCCATGTTGGCGACGCGGGGCAGGTTGCCCACGTTGCCGGCCATGACCACGAAGCACTGGTTTTCGACCGCGCGCGCCTGGCAGCAGTACCGTACGCGGAGGTAACTCTGCCGTTCGTCGGTGCAAAAGGGGACGAAGAGGATCATCGCGCCCTGGTCGATCAGGTGCCGGGCCAGCTCCGGGAACTCGGAGTCGTAGCAAATGAGCACGCCGATGGTGCCGCAATCGGTTTCGATCGCCTCCAGTTTTTCGCCGCCCTCGATGTTCCACCAGTAGGCCTCGTTGGGCGTCGGATGGATCTTCACCTGCTGATGCACCCGGCCGTCGCGAAGGTAGACGTAACTGATGTTCTCCACCCGCCCTTTTTCGGTGTGCGTGGGGTGCGATCCGCCGATGATGTTGACGTTGTAGCGAATCGCCAGGTCCTTGAAGGCCGCGAGGATCCGGGGCGTATATTCGGTGAGGGCCTCGATCGACTCCTTGGGGGTGAGCTGCTGGTCCCCGCAGGAGAGCAGCTGCAGGGTGAAAAGCTCGGGAAAGACGACGAAGTCGGCCTTGTAGTCGGACACGACATCGACGAAGTACTCCACGATCGACAGAAACTCCTCGAACGAGTCGACGCGCCGCTGCATGTACTGCACGGCGGCCACACGCACGGTGTCCGGCATGTGCATTCCGTACTGTTTCGATCGGAGGGCGGACTCTTTATCCTGAATGGCCGGGTTCTGCCAGACCATGCGGACGGCGTAGCCCATCGACTCGCGGTCGTACGGCAGGTAGTCCTTCATGACGCCGAGGATCTCGAATCCGTTGCGCAGCTGGAAGGAGAGCACCGGGTCGCGATGCAGTTTTTTCTGGATCTTGTCGACGTAGTCCTCGACCCTCGGGTATTGTTTGATCCGCCGATGGAGTGTGGGGATGCGGCCGGCGATGATGATGCCCCGCAGCCCCCAGTCCTTGCACAGCTGCTTGCGCGCGTTGTAAAGCCGCTGCCCGATGCGGAAACCGCGGTAGTCGGGGTCGACGAACACATCCATGCCGTAGAGGTAGTCGCCGTTCGGGTCGTGCCGCGAGGCAAACCCGCCTCCCGTGATCTCCACCCAGGTGTGCGGCTTCATGGCGACCTCGCCATCGACGATGAACGTCGCGCAATACCCGATCACCCGGTCGTCGTGCGTCACGACGATCTGGCCTTCAGGAAACTGCGTGATCTGGCCGCGGAGCATCGCCTCCGGATAGGCCTGCATGCCGCTGGAGGCATAGGCGCGCGAACTGAGATCGCTGATGGCCGGGATATCTTCCAGCGTGGCCTTGCGGACCGTGATCGGGGCGTTGTTCTGGGGAAAGGTGCGGGCCTTTTGGGACATGGGCTTGCGGGGATTCAGGATTCAAAAAACGGCACGAGTAATCCGGGCGATCCGCGCGCGGACCGCCTCTTCGACAGGAGGAGCAGCGTATGCGATCAGGCCGGCGTCCGGTCTTCCAGCCACTGAAGCAGGGCGGGAAGAAAGAGCAGGGCGGAGACGAGGGTGGCGCCGATGCCTACCACGGCGAGCATCCCGATCGTTTCGAGTCCGGGATGGAAGCTGAGCAGCAGGCCGGCGAAACCGATCATGGTGGTGATCGATCCCATCGCCACATGTTCGCCGGTTGATTTGAGCACGTGCCGGAGGCTGAGCCGGCCTTCTTCCATATACCGGTGGACGATATGGACGCCGGCATCGTTTCCGATACCCAGCACGGCGGGGAGCACGATGAGGTTGTAGAAGTTCAGGCGGAGCCCCAGCAACTCCATGATCAGCAGCATCCACAGCACCCCGACGATGAGCGGGACGGTGGCGAGGGCGGCCCACTTCACGGAGGAGAAATTGGCGTACATCAGCACGATCACGATCACGAGGGTGGCGAGGACCATCCAGGGCGACTCGTTGCGCATCAGGCGCAGCATGTCCGCCGCCACAAGCGACGAGGAGCCGGCGTAATAGATCGCGCCATCGGCCGTTTCAATGCGGCCGATGTCGTCGGAAAAAGCGATCGATTGCCGGCCGTCGGACAGGCCCACGGAGGGGTACACGATGATGAAGTTGCCGATGCCCCCATCCTTCGAGGTAAACCGATCCTTCAGGTATCCGGGCACCGTGCTCAGGGCGATCGGCGTCCGGGTGCCGGCGGCGCGGCGCAGCTTGACCATGCCGTCCGACGTGTCGGCGCTCAGGAACGGATCTTCGAGCAGTTCGCGGATGTGCGCGATCCGTCCCAGCTTATGCGCCTGCCCCTCGGGCAGCGTCGGGAAGCGTTCCTGCAGGCTTTCCACCTCGCGAATCGTCGGCGAGATGGTGTCGGCGGCGGCGCGCGCGCGGATGGCCTGGACGACGGGGAGCACTTCTTCCGGGCTGTCGACGACGATATAGGCCGGGTTGCGGCGTTCGCGGTCGTCAAACACGCGGCGGATGTAGTCGCGCCGCTGGTTGTAGGATTCGTACGTGGGTTCGAGGCTGCCGAAGTCGTACTCGAACGTCACCCGGGGCAAAAAGACGAGGGCGAGGATGACCGCGGCGATGCTGCCCGTGAGGATGGTGCGCACCGCGGGGAACGGCTTTTTGGAGGCCGGCTCCGGGGCGACACCCTCGTTGCTCAGGTTGAGCAGATGCATCCGCTCGAACAGCGAGATCAGCGCCGGCATGACCAGCAGCATGGCGAACAGCGCCAGCACGATGCCTGTGCCGGCGATGAATCCGAACTCGCTAAAGCCCCGGAAATCGGCGAGGACGAGCACGAACATCGCCGCCGCCGTCGTCAGCGCGCCCACGGTGATGGCCTGTCCGGTGCTCGTGAACGTGAGCTCGGCCGCATCGATGACGGAGAGGCCCATCGCCCGTTCTTCCGTATACCGCGCGTAAAAATGGATGCCGAAGTCGATGCCGAGGCCGAACAGCACGAGCCCGAGCGTCGAGGTCATGAGGTTCAGCGTCGAAAAGGCGACATAGGCGATGCCGAAGGTCCACGCCAGGCTCATGAGGAGCGGGATCGCGATGAGCAGGGCGAGCACGGGGATGCGCAGGAGGTGCTGCAGCAGCATCGGCAGCGAAAAACGCCCGCCGCTGCGCGCCCGGTAGCCTTTGTAGAAAAAGTACAGCACCACCACCATGAGCACCGTAAACACGCCGGCGCCGAACGAGCGCCGGACGTCGTTGGTGATGGCGGTGACTTCGGTGTACTGTCGAAGCAGGCGGCCGGCGGTGACGATCTGCATCTCCGGATGGAAGCTGGCCGGCGCCAGCGACGCGATCAGCGAGTCGACATCGGCATAAACCCGCTCGATAAACCGGATATTGGTGGCCGACCCCGTGGGGATGAGGCGGAGGACCAGCGTCGTGCTGTCGTCGGAAACCGGATAGTCCTTCCCGACGAGGTCCTTGTACACGCGCTCCATGGTGGCGGCCGTCGTATCGGGAGCCGGCTCCTCTTCGTCGTCTTCGAGATCGAAAAAGAAGGGATTGGCCGCCAGGCGCGACTCTTCGATCTTCTGATCCAGGAAGGTGTCGAGTTCGTCCAGCTCCGCCTCCGTCGCGAAGTAGAGCGCATTGTCCTTCACGAATTCCGTTTCGCGGCGGTAGTCGACGCGCGAGAAATCGGGTTCGTTCTGGCCTTTGCCCTGCAGGGACAGCGCCCGGGGGATGAAGGCTTCCGCGAAGCGCCGGTTCGCGTCGAACGACGGGCTGACGATGGCGATGTCGACGCCGCTTTCGCTGCCGACGGTACTGCGGAGCCGCTCGAGGGCCTTGACGCTGGGGTAGTCGGGCGGGAGCAGCTTGGAGAAGTCCGTATCCACGCGCAGCTGGGCGGCATTAAACAGGCCGAGCGCCGTGAACAGGGATGCGATGAGCAGCACCCAGAGGGGATGCTTGATGGTAAAACGTATAAGCGGCCGTAACGCCACAAAAAGTCGGTGCATAACCCTCCTTAAGACCGCCGGCGTAACCCTGCATGGGTCAGGGCGGCGCGCCGGCAGCACGCGCAACGCTCACGCGCTACCGTGGCGCGAGCGCGATGTTGTCAAAATCCCCTTCGCCGTATCCGTTTGTGTTGTCCGAGTCGCTCCAGAGGCGGATGGACAGCGGCCGGTCGGGGGGATCTTCACCGAAAACCGCTCGGTAGTCGTCGACCACGTTGCGTTCGAAGTGGAGCCACTTGCCGAAATCCTCGGCGCCGTTGGCCACGACGATGACGCGCAGCTTGTCCTGTTTGAGCACGGTGCCGACAGGGAGCGACGAGCTGTACGAGTATTTGATGCCCTTGGGGCGCTTGATGATAAAACCTTCGAACGAGAAATAAACGTACAGGCCGAGGCCGGCGTCGTTTTTACTGTCTTCGTCCTCGCGGGCGTCGGCCGGCAGCTGGAGCGCGCGCCAGTCCCACCGAAGGATCGGATGCGTGCGAACGTCCCAGTCGAAACCGTCGACTTCATTCGCCATCGTGAGGTGCACGGCTTCGCCGTGGGTGAAGGCGCGCAGAAACTTGTTTCCCTTCTCCTCCGCTACGTAGAACTTCTCGTTCTCGCGCATATGGGTCGGGTTGACCCAGACGAGCTGTTTGTCCTGCAGGTACTTCCAGCGCGTCGGCAGGCTTCCGTCGGAGTACGACTCGAAGTCGTCGATCGTGACGGTCTTGCCCGGAGGCGGTTCCAGGGTCTGGGGGGCCATGCCGGCCAGCGTGAATAGCAGCGCGACCGGCAGTAGGAGTTTTCGAGCCATGTAGTGTCGTTCTCTCGTTAGATCGACGATAGAGGTGGCAACTCGGGTACCAATCGTTCCGTGGTGGTTGCGTTCTTGAAGGGCGATGGGGGCGCCGATGTTTCCAAACCGCCCAAAAAGGATGTTATTCAGGGGGTTTTTGCCCCGGTACCCCGGACGGAGTAGTAACTGAACAGCACCAGGTTGAGCAGCTTGTCCACGGCGCTGGATACGGCCAGCATGCTGAACATACCGGCTTCGGATACGCCCAGCATGCTGGACATTTCGACGCCGATGCCGAGAAAGATGAGATCCTGGCTGGGGACGATCGGGATGCGGCTGAGGATGAGCGAGGCGGCCGCGAGGGAGAACCAGACCTGCAGGGGGACGTCGGGCATCGCGACGGTCCACTGCCCGATCCGGAGCGCCTGGCCGAGCAGCAGGCGGGCGCACTGGATGGCGAATACCGTCAGGGCGAGGCGGCGCGGCATCGCAAAAAGGTACCGGCGAAACCGGATCGCCACGGGAATGAGGAGCACGAGCACGCCGGCTGCGACGAGCGCGCCCATGAGCGCCTTGCGATCAAAGAGATCGGTGAGCCGGACGTGCCCGATCCCCAGGAACAGCGAGATGAGGGCGATCGCGATCAGCGTGGAGGCGAGCGACGAGAGGATGTTGATGTCGCGCACCGTGCGGAGGATGTTGGACAGCGGCAGGCGCAGCTGCTTTTGCGCCCAGCCGGCGAAATACACCTCGCCCGAATAGCCGAGGACGTCCTGGTTGTAGATGCGCTTCTTGATGAAAGCCGGCATCCCGAACCACAACGAATGCCCCCACGTCTTCCCGTACGTGATCACGTCGGTCAGGGGAATGGAAATGTAGACGAGCAGCCCGAAGAGATAAAAAAGCGGGTTGACCGGAAGGGTGGTCCAGATTTCACGCCACCCCACCTCGCGCAATTTGGAGAAGAGATAACCGAGTACGGCCAGCGTGAACGCGTACCGAACCGTCCGGATGGCTATCCGTCCGCCGCGCGATTCCGCAAACGCGGTCCATCGCTCGCGTAGAGATACTGTGTGCATCCTTCCTGTTTCGCTCCCGTAACGTCGGTTGTCCCGAAAGGCTCTTAGAGCCGCTTGCCGTCGTAAGGATCCACCCGGCTTTTGACGTGGTTGATATACTACCGAACCACCAAAAGCCAGGGTCTAATTTCCCTGCGCTTTATTCTAGACGCTGAAAACCGATGCGCCCTCCTGACCACGCCAAAGCGCGCCGGCTCCTGATAGGTACGATCGTAGTGTACGCCCTTCTGGTTGCTACGCACCTCGGCGAGTTCTGGCCCTTCAGTATTTATCCCATGTTCTCGCAAGGCGGCCGCACCTGGACGCGCGCCGTCGTTCGCGATGTCAGCGAAACGCCGGATTCCCTGCTCTGGCGCACAACCACCCTGGAAGACCTGCCCGGTGCGGTCTTTCCGATCAATCCCACCGGGATCAATCAGAACGACATCGCCAACTTCATCGCCAAGTCGAGCACGTGGAACGCCGAACGCGTCGCCTCGTTGCGCAAAATCTTCGGGGATAATCTCGCGAATAACTCGCTGCTTATCATGCGAGTGCAGGGGCGCCTCGACGCCTCCCGGCAGGTCGATGTGAGCTATACGCCGTTTATCGTGCTCGCGCCGGACACCACGCGTTTTAATCCGACCCTCGACATTGCATCGGACTGAACCCATGGCCACCTTTACCGCCAAACTCTTCGCCCTCGACCGCGAACTCACGCCGGGCGAAATCCTGTATCACCGAGCCTTCGAGGCCTTCATCGTATACTGGGTGGTGTATTTCGCCTGGACCTGGGGCTTCTACATCGGCCGCATCGGGGAAGTCGTCCTCCCGCTCGGCATCGCCTCGCACATCGACATCTCGTTCATGTTTAACCGGACGGCGCCGCTGGTCGTCGCCGGCCTCATGACGGCCGCCATGCTGATGGGCTTCCTCGGGAAGTGGAAATACGGCTACGCCGCCGGCCTGCTCCTGATGCACCTGCAGTACACGGCGCGGTATTGCCTCGGGGAGATATCTCACGGGTCGAACATCATCGGTTTTTGCCTGCTCGCCCTCGCACTGGGGGCGCTCGCTTACCAGAGCCGCGTGCACGCCCTGCGGTTCGCGCTCGGATTCTCCTTCTTTTTTGTCGGGCTCGGCTACTCCTCCGCCGCGCTCTGCAAACTCATCGCCACAGGTCCGTCGTGGGTCGACGGCAGCCACCTCTGGATGTGGATCGCCGAGCGAACCGTGGACACGTTCTCGATGACGGGGGTGGTCGAATACAACGCCCTCCAGGAGCTTGCGCTCAGCTACAAGCCGGTGGCGACCCTGATCCTCACGTTCGGGTTGCTGACGGAGGCTTTTGGCTTTCTCATGTGGTTTCCGAAGACGCGCCCGTATATTGCCATCCTGCTTATCGGCATGCACATCGGTATCCTGCTGTCCATGAAAATCAACTTTCCGGCGAACACCTATACCCTGCTGCTCCTCGGTTTTCCCTGGGATCGCTGGGCGGATGCGGCGCTGGAATCGTTGCCGCGGCTGCCGTTGATCGATCGGATGTCCCGGTACGACATGGAGTGGCGGTAAGGATGCGGGCACGTTGATGCGGTTATTATTTGTATCGCAGGATTTCCCTCCTGTGCGGGGCGGCATCCAGACGTACGCCGGCGAACTGGCGACGCGGTTTGCCGCCTGGTCCGACGCGTTTGTCGTCATCGCCCCCGATCATCCCCGGGCCGCGGCCTACGATGCCGGCCTCCCGTTCGACGTCTGCCGCGTCGCCACGTCGTCCGATCTCTTCCCGCTCACCGCCGTCCCCCACGTGCGCCGCCTCGCCCGGGAGCACCGGCTCGACGCCGCCTTCAGCACTCAGTGGTCTTCCGGACTCGCCGTACACCTCGCGCGCCGGTACGGGGGACCGAGCCGGCTCTTCGTCGCGGCACACGGACGCGAAGTGCTCTTCGAGCCGGAGCGGCTGCCCCGCTTTGTGCGGTCGGCCTACGACCGGATGCGCCGACGGGTCTTCGGCAGCGCCGAGCGGCTTTTTCCGGTCAGCGGGTACACCGCCGGGCTGCTTCATGCCGCCGGCGTGCCGGCGGACCGCACCACCGTGATTACGAACGGGGCGGATCCCGGACGGTTCAGCCCCATCGACGCGTCGCCGCTCCGCGAACGCCTCGACCTGAACGGGCACGCGGTCATCCTGTCGGTGTGCCGGCTGGTGCCGAGGAAAGGCATCGACACCACCCTGCGCGCGCTGCCCGGCGTCATGCGCGACGTGCCGCACGTCCGCTACCTCATCGTCGGCGACGGTCCCGATCGCCCCCGCCTCCAGGCCCTCGCGCAATCGCTCGGCGTGGAGGAGCACGTCCGCTTCATCCCCGGCATCGACAACGACGAACTGCCCCATTTTTACAATGTGGCGGACGTCGTCTCGATGCCTTCGCGCAGTGATCCACCCGACGTGGAAGGGTTCGGCATCGTTTTTCTCGAGGCGAATGCCTGTGAGAAACCCGTGGTCGGCGCGCGCACCGGGGGCATTCCGGACGCCATCCGGCACGGCGAAACCGGGCTGTTGATCGAGCCGGACGATGTCGACGCCCTCGCATCGAGTATCGTGCGGCTGCTCACGGCGCCGGAGTATGCCCGGCAACTGGGCCGGCAGGGCCGCGAGCGGGTGGTGAAGGAGGCGACGTGGGATACCATCGCCGAACGCATGTTCGCGGCGATGCATGCCGAATAACCGAGCGCATTTCCGCCCGATGTCGTAGTTTCGCGGCGCGTCCGCGTCGCGCAGGCCGGCCGCATCTCCCTTACCCTCTACGAACGCCCATTACCATCCCGGTCATGACTCGACACACCTACGAATCCCTCCAGGTAGGCGACGCCTTTTCGTTCACCCGCACCATTTCCCAGGCCGATGTGCAGGCGTTCGCGGACGTCTCCGGCGACGACAACCCGCTCCACATCGATCCCGAATTCGCCGCCACCACCCAGTTCGGCAAACCCATCGTGCACGGGGTGTTCTTGCTGGGCGTCGTGTCCAAGGTGCTCGGGCGCGATTTTCCGGGTCACGGCAGCGTCGCCGTCGCCCTGTCCGCCAAGTTTCTCCGGCCCGTCGTCGTCGATTCAGAGATTACGGTCGAGGTAAAGATTGCCGAGAAGGTGGAGAATCGAAAGCACATCCGGGCCAAGATCTACGTCTACTGCAACGGCAAAATGTGTGTTGGCGGCGAAGCAACGCTGATTCCGCCGTCCGACGCCGCCTGATCGGCCGTCTGGCATGGCTGTTGTCCGAGCGATGCCGTTGCGCGTGGCTGATCCCTTCAGCGTGGACCCCGCGCCTTCGCCTCCTGACAACGCATAGCGCGAGGTACCCATGACGACACATACCGAGCCCGCCATCGCCGAAGATCGCCTCTATCAGTTGATCCGGCTCCGTTTGATCAAGGAATTCAACACGCAGCGCGCCGGCTTCAGCAGCTACGACTTCTCCGGAATGGACTTCCGGGGGCTCGACCTCCGCGGCATCGACGCCGAAAATATCGACTTCTCGAACTGCTATTTCCGTCAGGCCGATCTGCGCGGACTCGATCTGCGCACCTGTAACCTGGAAGGCGCGAGCATCCACGCGACGAAGATCTCGGGTGTGTATTTCCCGAAAGAGTTGAGTGCCGAGGAGATCCAGCTTTCCTTCACGCACGGCACCCGCATGCGGTACCGTTAGGCCGTCGATCGGCGCGCCGCGGCCAGGCGGGTTTCGACGAGCATAGCCACGGCATAACCCGTCCCGGATGCCGCGAGCGACAGGAGGTAGGGGTGGGGCAGATCCCAGACGTAGGCGCCCAGGACCCAGGAGACGATGCCGGCGATCAGGGCGCTCATGGCGCTGACGGGTCCGCCCCAGGGCACAAACAGGCTGCACACGATCACGACGAACAAGCCGGCGCTGCCGAAGGCGGAAGCCTCCTCGACGAGGTCGTGCACCCCCTCGGCGTTCAGGGCCATGATGTAGGCGAGCAGGCCGCAGCCGGCGACCGACAGCCGGGCGACGCGTACCTTCTGCCGCTCCGTGTACTCGGGCCGCAGCGGCACGATGATATTGTGGGAGAGCATCGACGCGGCGACCAGGAGCACGCTGTCGACCGTCGACAGGATGGCGGAGACGAGGGCGCCGTTGAACAGGGCGTAGAGGACGGTGGGGAGGTGCTCCTGCGCCATGCGCGGCAGCAGTTGTTCGGGATGCTCGAGCCCGGGCATCAGGGTGGCGCCCATCAAACCGATCACGGCCGGAATCATCCCGATGGCCAGGTAGAGCCCGCTCGCCATGAAGGCCGACCGCTTGGCGACCTGCGGCGATTTCGCCGCGATGGCGCGGGTGAGCAGCTCCGCGGCGGTGACCGACCCGACGATGGGGATCGCCCAGGTTTCGATGAGGTCCATCCATCCCACGTCGGGGCCGCCGAAGAGCGCGAGTTGTTCGGGCTGGATGAGTTCGCCCAGGCCGGCGGACTGGTCCTGCATCAGCAGCACGAACAGGGTAACCAGGCCGGCGATCAGCACGATGCCCTGCAAGAGGTCCGTCCAGGCGTCCGCCAGCAGGCCGCCGAACATGGTGTAGATCACGACGATGCCGGCGGCGATCGAGATCGACATCGTCACGTCCCACCCCGACGAGGCCGACAGCACCTGTCCGAACGCCCGGATCTGGGCGGCGGCCCAGAACATCGAGCCGGGGATCATGAGGGCGATCGCCGTGCGCTCTACGAGGGTCGAGTACCGCTCCCGGTACAGGTCGGCCAGCGTCGTGAGTTTTCGCTTCCAGATCGGGATCGCGAATACGATGCCCATGAAGAGGATGCACAATCCGTAGCCGAACGGGTCGGCGCTGCCGCCGGCCAGGCCGTCGGTGTAGATCGCGCCCGCCGCGCCGATGCACGTTTCCGCGCCGAACCAGGTCGCGAACAGCGTAAACGTGGTGAGCCCGTAGCCCAGGCTGCGGCCGGCCACGAGGTAGTCGTCCTCTGTCTTGATCCGACTGGATATAAACGCGCCGATGCCCAGCTGCGCGAGGATATATCCCAGTATGGCAAGCAGCATCCAATCCATTGACATGGCCGATCGCGTTACGCGCCGGAATTAACGGTGGGGGGAGGACGCGTTCAAGGGGCCGCGTCGCGAAAGGCCGTCCAGGCGAGGCCTTCTGGGGCAATTAACCAGGTCTTGAACCCTGACCGGATAACAAGTACTTTGCTTACTTTGTGTCGCAACAACCTTAGCGTGATCTCCTATGCGCCTTTCCCATGCCGCCCGTACCGGATTGCTGGCCCTGGTTCTGGGTCTATTGCTTGTTTCTGCAGCGTTTGCCCAGCCGGGCCCGCAGCAGCAGCAAAAACCCGAAAACCTCAAGGTACTGCCTGAAGACATGCCCATCCAGCAGGTGCGCCGGGTGATGGGCGGTTTCACGCGGGCGCTTGGTGTGCGCTGTCTGTACTGCCATGTGGGGGAGGAGGGTAAGCCGCCTTCGACCTACGATTTTGCCTCGGATGACAAGGAGGCGAAAGAGGTGGCGCGCGTCATGATGCGGATGGTGCACAGCATCAACGAGGACTTCGTCAAGACGGCGCCGGGCGACGGCGAAAAGCTCAGCGTGAACTGCGAAACCTGCCATCGAGGCGTTGCGCGTCCGCAGATGCTGGAGGACATGCTGGCCGACTATGTCGCCGAGAAAGGGGTAGACGAGGCGGTGGCCGAATACAACCGCCTGCGCGAACAGTACTACGGCGGCTTCTCGTACAACTTCCAGGAGCCGACGCTCATCCGCACGGCCCAGCAGCTGCTGGACGCCGAAAACCCGGATGCCGCGCTGCGTTTCCTCGACCTCAACGCCGAGTTTTTCCCGAACTCGAGCCAGACGCATGCGGCGATGGCCGAGGCCTATCTGGCGAAGGAAGACAAGGCGGCGGCGATCCAGCACGTCGAAAAGGCGCTCGAACTCAATCCGAACGATCGCCGGCTCCAGCAGTGGCTGGAGGATCTGAAAAATCAGTAGACCGGGCCGGGTACCGGATGCTGGATTCAGGGTAACGCCGGATCCAGCATCCGCTCACCCCCGCATTTCCACGACGACGGCGTCGGCGCCGACGGCTTCGCGGACGTAGCGCAGGAGCATCTCCATCTGGTCCTGGCTCAGGACCTGGCCGGCGAGCGCCAGGCCGTACACCACGCCCCCGAGCACCACGGCGCCGGCGACGAGCCAGAGCGCCGAGGGCGTCATGTCCAGCATCCACTGGGACGCCGCGAAGAGCAGGCCCATCAGCACGAGAAAACCGGAGATGGCGTAGAGCGCCATCACCAGCGTCCAGATGTCCGGCCGCGGTCCGAAATGGCCGTTGATGATCGCGCCCGGCCGATCGCCCACGACTTCCAGGTTGAGATGCGGCGACCAGATCTTCTGGAGCAGCGGCCGCATGTTGAGATGCAGATGGTTGCCGGCCAGCGTGCCGGTGCACGGGCATTCGTCCCGGTCGAGCCGGTCCTTCAGCCGGTCCAGGGTTTCGGTGGCCGAGAATGGAACCCGCATTTCGAATCGCGGGCGGATGCGTGGACTGAGCATGCGGTTTGCCTGTACGTGGTGAACCAGTGCGTTCGGTCGACGGATGCAGGTTACCCGGGCAAACCGCGGTGTCTGTAGGGGCGCCCCTCGCAATGGGGCGGCATAGTCGGGAACAGTAGCGGAGCGGCGGCGGCATGAGGCGGTTTTCGCGCGATTTTTCGCCGGCGTACAGGCGAAAATACATCGCTCGCCGCGCCTGCGTCAATTGTGTATGAGCGGTTTTCGCGGTACTATTCTACTGTCGGGACTCTGGAATGAACGGGCTTCCGATCCTCCGATCTCAGGAACTCTGGCGCCTCTTTTCCACCAACTACTCTTATATCCGTATGAAACGCAACGCTACGATTTTGTCACTGCTGTTTCTTGTGCTCGCGGCGCTTCAGCCGGCGCGCGCCCAGGAATGCGCCCCATCGTCTGCCGCCCGGTATTTCAGCCAGGGCATCGAATCCTATGTCGGCGTCCAGCCTCAGCTGACGGAAAAAGCCCGCGTGCAGCGCGTGGCCGCCATTGAATCGCATCTGCCGGCCGACGCCGCCTCGCGCTGCCTGGCCCTCGCCGGCATGAACCTGTTGCCCGAATCACGCCGGGTGGCTGCCGACGGCGATCTGACCAGCATCGTGGATCAGGAATGGACCGGTGTCGCCTGGGTCGATACCGCACGCGTGCTTCTGACGTACTCCGACTCGGATTTCCCGTCCGAGTGGATCTCGCAAATGTGGAACGGCACGGAATGGGTGAACGAATTCCGCGCCGAGTTCACCTTTGAAAATGGAAACGAAGCCTCGTTCCTGTTCCAGACCTGGGACGGAACGGACTGGGTAAACGAGACGCGTGGTCTGAGCACGTTTTCGCCGGATGGCCTCGAGACCTCGTCGTTGTCGGAAGTGTGGGATGCGGATGCCGGCGAGTGGATGAACCTCTCGCAGTCGACGACCACGTACGACGAGGGCGCCCTGGAATCCGTTACGACGACGCAGTTCTGGGACAACGGCGTCTGGATGAATGCCTCGCGAACGACGACGCAGCTGGATGACCAGCGAAGGGAGATCGAGATCGTCTCGGAAACCTGGAATGATACGGACGAGGTGTGGGAGTCCTTCCAGTCTACACAGACGGAGTGGTCGACGGACGGCCTGACGGCTACGGCGACGACCAAATTTGTTTTTGACGGCATTGAGTTCAATTCCACGCGCATCACCACCACTTACGATGCAATCGGGAATGTCCTACAGGAAGTTTATGAGGTAGCGGATTTTATAAGCGGCGACTTCACACCGTCGTCGCGCACCACGTACGCGTACGACGGTGTCGGAAACGACATACAGGTGCTGACCGAGTTGTGGGATAGCATGGCCAGCGAGTGGGTGAATGAGGAGCTCGAAACCAACGTCTTCGACGGCGACAACGACATCACGGAGTCGATCTGGCAGGTGTGGAGCGAGGATGTCGCAGGGAAGCAGGGCGCGGCCGGCTGGCTTAACGACAGCCGCAGCCTGTACAACTACGGCACCTCGACCGCGCGCGAAGGCGTGCCGGGCGGCTTCGCCGTGTCGGCTATCGACCTGTTCCCGAACCCCACGCGTGATCGCGTGACGGTGGACGTGACGATGGCGAACCCGGGCTACCTGCTTGTGGAGGTCTACGATCTCCTGGGTCGTCGCGTGGCCACGCTCTCGGACGCGACGGCTCCGGCCGGCGTACAGCAGCTCCGCTGGAACGCCGATGGGCAACCCGCGGGTCTGTACCTGGTGCGCCTCGAAGCGGCCGGCGAGACGCAGACGCACGCGGTTACCGTGATCCGCTAGGGTCGCAACGTTTGACCGGATCTGGAGTATGCACGGAGGTGCGGGCGGTCTGCGCTGCCCGCACCTCTTATTTTTTAGCGAATCGAAGATAACATCATGGGAGCTGCAGCAGGCGCCGCCGGTGGCGCCGCGGCATCGGCCGCTATCGCGAACGCCATCAAGGCGAGCGGCGTGCTGGTGCGGGTCGAACCCGAGGAATTCATGCGCCTCCTCCGGCGCGCCGAAAACCCTTTGATCGTCTACCACGAAGGCGGCGTTTTCGCGACGAAGCATCAATATCTGATGTCGTACAAAGGCTTCGCGTTTTACGTCAAGACGAAGGAGCCGCTGTTCATTCCGGCCACGGCCGAGGTGGTGGTAGCCAATTCGATCTGGATACCCGGTTGATGCCGGCCGGAACGCGATGCGGGTCGGATGTGTAACGGAAGGATATTTCACGCGCCAGAGTATCCATGACCTTTCTGAACCCGCTTCTTTTGCTGGGGCTGCTGGCCGCCGCCATCCCCCTCATCATCCATCTCTTTAATTTCAGGCGGCCCCGAAAAGTCGACTTCAGCTCGCTGGCCTTTCTGAAGGAGCTTCAGAAAAGCACGATGCAGCGCGTACGCATCAAGCAGCTGTTGCTGCTGGCGCTGCGGATGCTGGCTATCGCGTCCCTCGCGCTCGCGTTTGCGCGTCCGACGCTGATGGGGAGCCTGTCCGGCGCGCTCGGAGGGCGCTCCCACACGTCGATGGCGCTGGTGATCGACAACTCCCGTTCCATGGGCGTACGCGATGCGCAGGGGGCCTACATCGATCAGGCCCGGGAGCTCGCCGCCGGCGTGGTGCAGTACGCGCAGACGGGCGACGAACTCTTCATCGTGCCTACGGGCGCGCTGACCGGGGGCGCCGCGGAGCCCATCACGACCCGCTCGCTCGCGCAGGATGCCGTGGAGGACATCGAGATTCAGCCGGCATCCCTCACGCTGTACGAGGCGATCGACCGTGCGCAGGGTTTGCTGGCCAACGCGTCGCACATCAACCGGGAAGTCTACGTCATTTCCGATTTCCAGCGCTACATGCTGGCCGATTCGAGTGCCCGGTCCGCCGCCGGCGACGGTGCGCGCACGTATATCCTGCCCGTCGGCGAGCGGGTGGAGCCGAATATCGCCATCACGCAGGTGCAGGTGGCCAGCCGGATCATCGAGGCCGGCCAGCCGGTGCGGATCGAGGCGACGCTCGTCAATTACGGCGACGACGACGTGGAGGGCTATGTCGCCAGCGTGTTCCTCGATGGCGAACGCGTCGCGCAGAGCGCGGCCGATTTGCCCTCGCGGGTGCCCAAGACCGTGTCGTTCACGGTGACGCCGCAGCGGAGGGGCTGGTTGCCGGGCGAGGTGCGGATCGAGGATGACGCCTTCGAAAGCGACAATGTCCGCTTCTTCACCATCAATGTGCCGGAACAGCGCAGCGTGCTTGTCGTGGCGGGCGAGGGGCATTCCACCGATTTCATCGCGCTGGCGCTCTCTCCCCAGTTGACGCGAGGCCGGTCGATCTTCAACCTGGAGACCATTCCCGAAACGGCGCTGGCGACCCGGGCGCTCGGCTCGTACGACGCCGTGGTGCTCGTCGGCGTCCGTTCGCTGTCCAGCGGCGAGGTCGGCGCGCTCGCGCAGTATGTGGCCGACGGCGGCGGAATGCTGTTTTACCCCGGCGAAGCCGGCCAGGCGGCCGATTACAACGCCCTGTTCGAAAGCCTGGGGGCTGGCCGGTTCAGCGGGTTCAGCGGCGCCCTCAACGGAGAGCAGTCGATCGCATCGTTCGACCGGGTCGACCTCGAACATCCGTTGTTCGAAGGGGTGTTCGAATCGGCAGGTTCGCCGTCCCGGATCAACGTGGAACGGCCGCTGATCGCCCACGCGATGAATTATACGCCGGGCTCGGGCAACGAACAGACCCTCATCCAGCTCTCCAACGGCTTTCCGTTTCTGCAGGAGGTGCGCCACGGCGACGGCATCGCGTTTCTGATGGCGGTGGCCCCGGATGTGCGGTGGAGCGATCTTCCCCGGCGCGGCCTTTTCATCCCTCTCGTCTACCGGTCGATGTACTACCTCACGGCGGATGAGTCCGTCGCCGGCGAGCAGCTCATCATCGGGGAGCCGGAGTCCCTGCGCCTGGCCGGTGTCGCCGATGCGGAGCCGGTGCGTCTGAAAGCCCCGGACGGGGTGGAGTTCACGCCCGAGCAGCGCAACCTGTTCGGCGCCATGCTGCTGGAGATCGATCGCTCGCTGACGACGCCCGGCATCTACGATGTCATGGCCGGCGAGGTCCTCGTGCGCCGCATTGCCTTCAACGTGCCGACCGACGAGTCCGACCTCGGGGTCTGGCCGGTGGACGAGGCAGTGGAGCGGATCCGCGGCGGGTCCGACGCGTCCGTGCGCGTCCTCGACGTGGACGCCGCCGACGGCATGGCCGGCGTGCTCCAGCGGCTGGAAGAAGAGCGGAGCGGTATCGAGTTGTGGAACGTCTTCCTGATGCTCGCGTTGGCTTTTTTGGTAGCGGAAATGCTGGTTGCCCGTCAGTGGCGGCCGGAAGCCGTATCGGCGTAACCTGCCAACCCGCAAGCGGGCTATTGCGGGGTCTTACCGTTTGCCCGGCCATGCGCCGTGTTCCCCATGATACCGTCTACTTCCATTCCGAGCATGTTGGCGGTCTTGCAGATGTCGCTGCTTGTCGCTTTTCTGCTGGCGACGGGTGCGTTGATGACCCTGGCGGCGCTGAACCGCCTTCGGGTTCGCCCGATCCGGTTCTCGTGGTATAGAGGGCGCTCGTTTATCTTCTGGCCGGGCGGTTTTCTTTTTGTCGTGCTGATCCTCACCGTCTACGCCGCGTTCGAGCAGGATTACCGGTTGATGGGGCTCGGTCTGGGCTATACGCTGGGCGCGCTGTGCTGGTGCCTGGCCGTACGGATGTCGTGCGCGGTGATGGTCACCGATTTCAGGCTCATCCGCTCGCTCGGCGATCCGCGCGATGTGCTGGACTGGCAGCGGGTGGAGGACTTTTTTGTGACCGCGGGCGAACGCTCCCAACAGTACGTCTTCTTTTTCAGGGACGATTACGGGCAGCGGATGCGGTTCGAGCTGGATGTGCCCCGCGCGCATGAAGAGCGGTTCAGAAAACTCGTCTCGCGCCTCGTGGAGAATCGCGACATGCACACGATCGCTCAGGCGTTCGGATGATGCGGCCGGGCCTTCTGCAACTCCCCGGGGCCGGCCCGGTATAAAAGCCTGCACCATTTTTCGTCGATCGCCGACCCGCGAGCCGGGCGAGCGTACGGCGGAATGATAGAGGAACTCGTTGACAGAAAGTAAGCCGCAGCAAGAGTCTGCGATTATCGTCGGCGTCGTCCACGCCGGCCATACACGCGAAGAGGTAGAGGATTCGCTCGACGAGCTGGAGCTGCTTGCCGACACGGCCGGCGCGCTCGTCACCGACCGGCTCGTCCAGGTAGCGCCCAGGATTCACGCGTCGACGTACATCGGCAGCGGGAAGATGGAGGAACTCGCCGCGCTCGCGGCGGAACGGGGTTCCGACCTCGTGATCTTCGACGACGACCTCTCGCCGGTGCAGTTGCGGAATATCGAGAAACAGGTCAAGTGCAAGCTGGTCGATCGCTCGGCGCTCATCCTCGACATCTTCGCGCGACGCGCCAAAACCGCCACCGCGAAGACGCAGGTCGAACTGGCGCAGCTCGAATACTTGCGGACGCGGCTCACGCGTCAATGGACGCACCTCTCCCGTCAGAAAGGGGGTATCGGGACGAAAGGCCCCGGTGAAACCCAGATCGAAACCGACCGCCGGCTCATCTCGAACCGCATCGCGACGCTGAAGGACCGTCTCAAGAAGATCGAGAAACAGCGCACCACGCAGCGGAAGGGCCGGCAGGCGTTCACGCGCGTCTCGCTGGTAGGGTACACCAACGCCGGGAAGTCGACGCTGATGAACACGCTGACGGACGCCTCCGTGTTCGCGGAGGATCGCCTGTTCGCCACGCTCGACGCGACGACACGGCAGGTGGCGATGGCGCCCGGCAAGGACATTCTGATTT
Source organism: Rhodothermales bacterium (assembly GCA_041391505.1). Lineage (NCBI taxonomy): Bacteria > Pseudomonadati > Rhodothermota > Rhodothermia > Rhodothermales > Rhodothermales bacterium. Next base: position 39,925 of record JAWKNW010000007.1, on the reverse strand, counting down.
CAGACACCGTCGGGTTCATCCGCAAGCTGCCGCACGGCCTGATCGAAAGCTTCAAGAGCACGCTGGACGAGGTGCGCGAGAGCGACGTGCTGCTTCATGTCGTCGATGTGACGCATCCCTGTTTCGAGGACCACATCAGCGTCGTCAACCAGACCCTCAAGGAGCTGGATGCACAGGACAGACCGACGCTCATGGTGTTTAATAAAGTGGACATGCTGGAGGAGCGCGGACTGCTGATGGCGCTGCGCGAAGAGTATGAACACGCTGTTTTTATTTCCGCCTTTCGCGGGATCGGCATCGAGCAGTTGAAGCAGGAATTGCTCGATCGCATCGAGGACGATTTCGAGGAGCACGTGGCGTACGTGCCGGTAACCGAATCGCGCACCATCGCGCTGCTGCACCAGCTGGCGCACGTGATGTCCGAAGAGTACCTGTACGTCACCCAGAACGGCTCGGACGCGACGCCGGTCGCCGTGGCCCGGTTAGGTTTCCGTATCGCCCGGGAGCACATGAATGAAGTGCGGCGGCTTATCGATAAGTTTGCCGGTTTTACGCCGATACCATCCTGAACGCGGCGATTTTCGCGTTCGGCAGATGTACCATCCAGCACCTGCTGTACAGCCATATTGTGCCGCCGGCAGGCGCCGCTGGCGCATAAGTGGTGATCCACAGGGTAAATATTTTGTCGCTTGCCAGAGTTGCCAGAGCCTGAAGAATTCGTTAAGCTTTTGGCCGGAGTTCAACCCCTCGGTATGCGTCTGAATTCGTATCTCAACGCTTTGTGTTGACCGGCGACGCGGTGATTGCATCGGGTGCGTCGTGTGTAACTCATCGGGAGCTGCGTCAACGAAGTAACTGTCTCCATTTCCGTAACCAGACTCAGGGGCTGCCAGGTCTTCCCGTCGTCAATGTGGCATACCGATTGTTTTTCGTACAGCGTGGTTGCTACGACAGCGTGACGGTGCTCTGTCATCCAGGAGGCTAAACCATCGTGATCGCTTCGCGATTTACCGCTTTCCCGACGTCCGCTCGCGGGCGTCGATCTACGCTACAGGAGGCTCCGTAATGACCATTCAAACGTTGATCAGTGAAGATACCCCTCCGATTCGCCCCGGCGATACGGTTGAGCATGCGCTGGGTTTGCTGCTCGAGATGCGGGTGCGTCATCTGCCCGTGGTGGATGACGAGGGTGTTCTGGTTGGTATGGTTTCCGAGAATATGCTCCTCGACGCGTTCGGACCGGATGCGCCCGTATCCTCGTTGCTCGGCCTGGCGCCGATCAGCGTCCGGCCCGATACGCACATTTTCGACGCCACGAAAGTGATCGTGGATCACGAACTGACCGCGCTGCCGGTCGCCCGTGAAAACGGGCAGTATGTCGGCATGGTCAAGCGGCACAACTTGTTCGATCAGTTTGCACGCATGCTGGCCACGCAGGAACGTGGAGCCATCATCGCGCTCGAAGTCAATCCCCGGGATTATTCACTCGCCCAGCTCGCGCACATCGTGGAGCAAAACGGGGTGAAAATCCTCTCCTCCGCCGCGGAGCATACCGCCGCCGGCGAAGAGGGCGACACCATGCGCGTCACCCTGAAGCTGAATGTGATGGATACGTCCCGCGTTCGCCATCTGCTGGAGCACTACGGTTACCACATCGTAGCGTATTTCAGCGACGATCAGGACGACGACGAATTCAAATACCGGCTCCAGGAGTTTATGCGCTACCTCGAAGTGTAAACCGGTCTGTCCGCCGCGAGGCGGAGGGATTTCCGCGTCGGACTTCGTATCGCTACTCGCGTAACATCAGGCAGGATCTCGAGATCACGTGGCAGGCATGCCCCGGACGTCTCGGGATCCTGTTTTTTTTGTGGGATGCCGATCAATCGCCGGCCGGCGCGTTCTTCCGGAATCCTCTGACCGCCGCCGCGACGAGGAACAGGAAGCCCAGCATGGCAACGATGGAAGACCCTGCCGGGAAATCGAACCGGACCGAAAAGAAGAGCCCGAAGAAACTGCCGAGCACGCTGATGATCAGCGCGGCCACGACGACGGCGCCCCGGTTGCGCACCAGCAGGATGCCGGCCACCGGTGGCACCACGATAAACGAGAAGACGGGAATCACCCCGCCGGCACGAACCGCCAGGACGATCGCGAGCCCGATCGAGAGGTAGAAGAGGAAATTCCAGAGGTCGAACACCCCCACCTCCTGCGCCTGATTGTGCACGAACCGATCCGTGAGCTGGAAGAAGGACTTTCTGAAGAGGAACTGGATCAGACCGATCAGTGCGAAAATGCCCGTCATGACGAGCAGGCTCGTTTCGGTAACCGTGAACAGGCTACCGAACAACACCTCGGAGATGTCCGCGTCGCCGTGCGCCGATTTGGAGATGAGCAGCACCGTCAGCGCCGACGTGAACGCATACACGATGCCGATGATCGCCTCCTGTTTAAGGCGTTTGTCGCTCACCTTGATGAAGGACAGGATAAACGCGCCGACCATCGTGAACAGGATGGAGATCACGGTCGGGTCGCGCTCGAAATAGCCGGCGACGGCTACGCCGAGCATCGAGATCTGCCCCAGCGCCAGATCGACGAATACGATGCCTCGCGCGACCACGTGTACGCCCAGATAGGCAAGCAACAGACCCATCACGATACTGACGAGCAGGGCGTTCAGGATAAATCCCTGGGTAAACAGGTCGAGCATAGGGCAGCAGGGAGCGCTTGGTTCAGTGAGGCGCCGCCGAGAAGGCGGCGACCAGCTTGTCGATGTTGTAGTCGAAGAGGTCGAAATACGTCTTCACCTCCTTGAACGCCTCAACCGAAGACGCCAGCGTCACCACTTCGCCGCCCGTCTTTCGGGCGACGAGCGAGGCGGAGTCCTGCTTGAAGTACGGAGGGATGATGATGACGCGAATGTGCTGGCTCTGCATCGTGGTGATGATCTTGGCCAGCTGGGACGGCGTCGGCGGTATGCCGGGCTTGGGTTCGAGGAAGTCGACGATCTCCAGCCCGAAGCGCTTCTCGAAGTAGGGCCACTGGTCGTGATACGCCATGATCTTCGTGCCGGCGTAGGGTGCCATGCGGGCCATCCAGTCGGTCATCCGGCGGTCGATTTCCTGCTCGAACTTCGCGAGATTCGCGGCGAAATAAGCCTCCCGGGCGGGGCGCAGCCGCACCAGCGCGTTGTAGATGTTGCGCGCGACGATCTTCCCGTTGAGCGGGTCCACCCAGTAGTGCGGATTGCCGTAGATATGGATGTCACCCTGCTCGCGGCTCACGCTGCTGGGCACATTGAGCAGGGCGATGTTCTCCGACGCGTCGACATAGCCCGGACCGCCCTTGAGGACTTTGTCGTTCCGGGCGCTGTTGAGGAGCGGCGGCACCCAGCCGAGCTCGAGGTCCAGGCCGGCCGTGACGAACACGTCCGCCCGCGACAGCTTGAGGATGTAGCTGGGTTTGGGATCGACGAAATGGGGGTCCTGGTAGCCGGTGGCGATCGCGAAGGCGTCGACCTGATCCCCGCCGATATATTCGGCGATGTAGCGGAAATCCGGCAGCGTCGTCACGACGTTGAGTTTGCCCTGGGCCCACGCCGGCATCGCGCCACTAGCGGCGATGAGCAGCAGAACGACCAGGCGTAAAGAGTGACGCATCATGAAGGTTGCCTGTTTAATCGGTACCCATCCTCCGCGGCGCCCGCCGCGGACGAACCAGGTAGCCGCGAATCAACGTATCCCGTAACTCGGTCCCGCATCCTAGTATTCGTGTGCCCCATGCGACCCGATGACAAAGATGGCTCGCACCAGGAGCTGGGCATTCCGCTCCATCCCGGAGGCCTCCGCGACCCGAAGGCCGAGCTCGAGTTTCTGAAATTCAGTGGCATACCAGCCCAGGGTGGCCGACACCGCGCGCTCGTTCCAATCTGGATCGTCCGGCAGGTCGGACGAATCAACGCGAGCGACCAGGAAGATGCGTTTGGCGGCCTGATAGCTGGCCAGGGCGTAAAACCCCATGGCGGACACGGCGGCCTCCGCGTCCGTTTCGGAGCGGCTGGCGATGGTCTCGGCCTGGAGCGTGAAGGAGTGGTAGGTGTTGAACTGGACGGGCTTCCATTTGAACGTCGCGTCGATTCCGCCGAGCCACGTCGTGAAGCCGGCCTCGTTCGGGCCGGCCGCGCCGCTGAAGCCGACTTCGAGCGTGGCGTCGGCGCTGAGGTCCCAGAAGTTTTTGAGGTGTCCCACGTAAAGCAGTCGGTCCGAGTCGCTTTTTACGTAGCTGACGTTTTCGCCGGGCCCGCGGGTCACTTCCACCGTCAGGTCCTGGAAAAACCGCGGGTTGGGGAGGAGCCAGCTCACCGAGAGGCCCTGATCGTTCAGCCCCTCATCCCCCAGGAAATTGGCGTACACAGATGGGGTGTCGATATAAGGCAGGGCGTGGGGGTGGAGCCGATTGATCTTGCCGAAGGCGCTGCGGAACTTGCCTGCCCTGGCCTGGAGCCGGAAGGGCAGCGACAGCGTGGTGAGAAACGCTTCCTCGAGCTCGAATTCGTAGCCGCCTTCGCCGTCGTGGCCGGCGGCGATAAAGAAGTCGCCGCGCGCATACGGGTCGACGACCGACTGCAGCACGGCCTCCATCTCGTGGAACTCGGCGTCGACATGGCGGTCGCCGGCAGAGGCGTAGCCGGCGCGGAAGTCGCCGATGACGCTGATGTTGGGATTGAGCGACGGCGCGGTGCGGGCGACGGCTGCCGGCGCAGGATCGGGCGCGACGGCGCCCATTTCGCGGGCGAGCTCTTCGATGAGCAGGGAATCCGCGGCCGAAAGGGTGGTATCCTGCTCCTGGGCCCAAGCCAAACCCGGTGCGATCCCCGCCAGCGCGAGGAGCAGCAAACAGAAGAGGGGCGCGCGGTACATAGGCTAAAAAACCCCAAACGATCTGGTTCGAGGAGAGCCAGCCGCAGTATGAATCGTGGTGGTTGGAGGTATTGTCGACCGGGGCTCCGGCGAACAGGGTCAATGTATGCGATTCAACCCCAGTTTTCAATGTAGATACCGCGACGAAACAGCACATGAGAGGATGATGAGAATGGCGCGGGGGATGAACGACCGTAGGCCGTGTCATGAGCGCCCTTTGGGCGCGGTCATTGCGCCCTTTGGGCGCGGTCACTGGGCATGAACGGCCGTAGGCCGTGTCATGAGCGCCCTTTGGGCGCGGACATTGCGCCCTTTGGGCGCGGTCACTGGGCATGAACGGCCGTAGGCCGTGTCATGAGCACCCTTCGGGCGCGGTCATTGGACATTGGTCATCGGGCACTGTGCATGGGGAACCTGTTTGGAGCGACGCGTTCGTCCAGTGTCCAGTGTCCAGTGTCCAGTGTCCAGTGTCCAGTGTCCAGTGTCCAGTGTCCAGTGTCCAGTGTCCAGTGTCCAGTGTCCAGTTTGTCCGCGATCGAATGCGAAGACGCGTCAAAAGCGTTGTACGTTAACGCATTTTGTCCGTACGTTCAGCGGCACGCTCCCGGCAAATCCACCCTACCCCTGTGCGTCGCTGCCGGCATGACGAATCACGCGTTCCGCAAGCCGGTCGGATATTCACCCAAAGGTTCTCTTCTGTTTTATGGATGTTCTCGATAAAGCGCGCGCGTACATGCAGGCGCACGCTATCGACGGCTGGTTGCTATTCGATTTTCGCGGCAGCAACCCCGTTTTTGCCCACGTGCTCGGCGGCCCGCAGGCTACGTCGCGACGCACGTTGATCTGGATTCCCGTGCAGGGCGAGGCGCGGATACTGGTCAGCAGCCTGGACAAGCAGCTGTTCCGCGACGCCGGCTACCCGTTGCTCATCTACAACGGATGGAGCGACATGCAGGCGTTGCTCCGCGACCTGTTGAAGGGCGCCCGGACGGTGGCCATGGAGTATTCTCCAGGCGGCGAGATTCCGATGAGTTCGTTTGTCGACGGCGGCACGCTGGAGTTGGTCCGCTCGATGGGCCCCGCGATTGTCTCGTCCGCCGATCTGTTTCAGGCGGCCGCAACGGCGTGGTCCAAAAAGTCGGTCGATTCGCACATGCGGGCCTGCCGGCTGGTCAACATGGTGAAAGACGAGGCGTTTGCCTACATCGGCGACCAGCTTCGTTCCGGGAAGCCGCTCACGGAATACGATGTGCAGCAGTTCATCCGGCGCGGATTCGACGCGCATGGGCTCTACATCGATCACGGCCCCATCGTGGCGGTGAACGCCCACAGCGGCGATCCGCATTACGAGCCCTCTGCCACGGAGCACGCTCCGATTCGCAAGGGGGACTGGGTGCTCATCGACCTGTGGGCGAAGGAGTCCGAGCCGCATGCCGTGTATTGCGACATCACCTGGACCGGCTACGCCGGCGCCACCGTGCCGGCAAAACATCTCGAGGTCTATACCATCGTCAACGCCGCACGCGACGCGGTCGTGGAGCGGCTCCAGGCCGACTGGAAGGCCGGCAACGCGCTGCAGGGCTGGCAGCTGGACGATGTGGCGCGCAAGGTGATCACGGACGCCGGCTACGGCGCGTACTTCACCCACCGCACCGGCCACAGCATGGGCGTCAGCCCGACTCCCCACGCACTCGGCATGAACCTCGACAACCTCGAAACCCACGACACGCGGGCCGTTCTGCCCGGCATCGGGTTTTCGGTCGAGCCCGGCATCTACATGCCCGAGTTCGGCGTGCGCTCGGAAATCGATGTGTACATCGACCCCGAACATGGCCCGACGGTAACGACCGCCATGCAGTGGGAACCCGTACGGATCTTAGATTGAGCGATTACCATGATTGGACGTAGAATGCGCCGCGTGCGCTGGATGGCGCCGGCGCTGGCGCTGCTGTTCACGGCGACGTCGTTCGCCCAGGTGCGGTTCGACATCGCCTTCCCCAACGCGGTGCACCACGAAGCCGAGGTCACGATGCGGATGGACCGCGTGCCGGCCGGCCCCCTCGAACTGCGGATGAGCCGCTCGTCGCCCGGACGGTACTCGCTCCATGAGTTCGCGAAAAACGTCTACAACGTGCGGGCGGTCGACGGCGCCGGCAAGCCGCTGACGGTCACGCGACCCAATCCGCACCAGTGGGATGTTTCCGGACACGACGGGACCGTGGTGGTGACCTATACGCTTTTTGCCGATCGGGGGGACGGCACCTACGCCCAGATCGATGAGACGCATGCGCACCTGAACATCCCGGCCACCTTCCTGTTTGCCCGCGACCATCACGACTGGCCCATCGAGGTCCGCTTTCATCCCCCCGAGGGCTCGAACTGGCGCATCGCGACCCAGCTGTTCCCTACGGACGATCCGATGGCGTTCACGGCGCCGGATCTCCAGTACTTCATGGACAGCCCCACCGAGCTGAGCGACCACGCGCTACGCACCTGGACGGTGCCGCGCGGCGCCGGCCAGGGCGGGACCTACGAGATGCGCCTGGCGGTCCACCACACCGGCACCGACGCCGAGGTGGATGCCTATGCCGAGATGGTCAAGAAGGTCGTGGCGCAGGAGATCGCCGTGTTCGGCGAGCCGCCGGCGTACGATTCCGGCACCTACACGTTTATCGCCGACTACCTCCCCTGGGCCTCGGGGGACGGCATGGAGCACCGCAACTCGACGATCATCAGCAGCACGGGCTCGCTGAAGAACAACGCGATGGGGCTGCTCGGGACGGTGTCGCACGAATATTTCCATTCGTGGAACGTCGAGCGCATCCGGCCGGCGGCGCTCGAACCGTTCGACTTCGAGGACGCCAACATGTCCGGCGAGCTGTGGTTCGCCGAGGGTTTCACCAGCTACTATACGCCGCTGTTCATCCGCCGCGCCGGCCTCGTTCCGGACACCGATTTTGCCCGGATGATCTCCGGGGATCTGAACCACGTGATCAACTCGCCGGCTCGGAACGTCTTCAGCGCGGTCGAGATGGCCATGCAGGCGCCGTTCGCCGACCGCGCCTCCTCCGGCGACCCGACGAACTTCGCCAACACCTTCATCTCCTACTACACCTGGGGCGCGGTGATCGGGCTGAACCTGGATCTTACCCTGCGGGGCCGGGGCAAGACGCTCGACGGCATGATGCGCCACCTGTGGTTGCAGCGCGGCAAGAAAGAGATCCCCTATGCGGTGGCGGATCTCGAGCGGGCGCTCGGCGAATACGCGGGCGACGCCGCGTTTGCGAAGGACTTCTTCGACCGCTACGTGCGGGGGCACCAGGTGCCCGACTACGACGCGCTGCTGGCGCAAGCGGGCTTCACCCTCCGCCCGGTCAATCCGGGCAAGGCGTTTCTGGGGCTCGTCCAGCTGGAGTACAGCAAAGCCGGCGCGGACGTGTCGTCGACCACGATCAAGGGGTCGCCGCTGTACGAGGCCGGCGTGGGTGCCGGCGATCGCATCCTGAAACTGGATGGCAAGGCCCTGACGTCGGATGCCGTCTATCAGCAGGCGAAGGATCGTCACAAGCCGGGCGACACGGTCGAGATCGTCTATGAGCAGCGGGGCCAGACCGTCACCCGCAGCCTGACCTTCGTGGAGGATCCTCGGGTGGAGGTAGCGCCGTTCGAAGACGCCGGCCGGCCTGTCACCGCAGCGCAGAAGGCTTTCCGTGCCGCGTGGTTAGACGGCACTCCTTAACCGCTTGCCTGTTCTGAACCGTCCTTGAACGGCGCCCTTTCCGGTGTGTTTTTCCTACCGGTCCGCCCAGTCGAGGCCGATCAGAAGGCCATCCTTCATCGATAGGATCCAGTACTGCGTACCCTCTTGTGAAATGACGCGGTAGACATGGCGTGTGGTGCCGGATGAGGCGTCTCCCTCTCGCTTGACGAGTGCGAAGGTCGTCATGGATTCGATGCCAGGTTTTAATGGATCACGAAGCGGAGCATAAGCGTCGTCCGTTGCGAAAGCCTGCATCCCTTCGCTCAAGAGCGATAGATCGTCGCCACCCAGTACGGCCTGTTGCAGCGCCGCGCGGCCCATTCGCGATTCGGATGAGTCGGCCGGCTGTTCGGGCAGCGTGCTATAGTCGAGCCCGGGGATGAAGTTGATCGCCAGGGCCCTTGCGACGGCGTTGAGCCGGCCGCCGTAGGTATTGGAAAGGACGAGAAGGCTTCGATCCGCGTCTGGATAGTGTTCGAATCGGCAGGTAAAGCCGGCGGTCTGGCCGGTATGGGTTTCCCGGCGCTCGCCCCGAAACCTGTCGGCGATCATTCCGAATCCGTAGTTCACATCCTCGCCATTCAGAAGCTTTGTGGGAGTGGTTGTCCGTATGATAGCGGCCGAATCCACAATAGCCTCCGCCCTGAGCGCGCGCCGCCATTTGCCCCAGTCTGCCAGCGTCGTTGCAATGCCACCGGCGCCCAGTGTGGTCTCCACAAAGATCGGGGGGACTGCCGTCAGGCCTGTATCTCCTGGTTTGTATCCCTGCGCACGCCGGTGCGACATCGTGGGAGGCCCGAGTTCGGTATCTGTCATACCGGCGGGTGCGAACAGGGTGCGTTGGAGGTATGTGGCGAAGGGCATGCCCGATACGCGCTCGATTGCGAGACTGAGGAGATAGTATCCCGTGTTGGAATAAGAGAACGCGGTGCCGGGTGGAAAATCGAGCGGTTTGTCGATGACGGAAGCCAGCACGACGTCGCGGTTGCCCGGGGCTTCGTATATCTTGTAGCCGGCCGCAGCCTCGTAGTCGGGAATCCCCCCGGTGTGGGAGAGGAGCTGCTTGAGGGTAACCGAACGCCAGGTTTCGGGCAGGCTATCGACGTAGGCCCCAATCTGCCCGTCCAGTGCGAGCCGGCCCTCGGTTTCCAGATTGAGGATGGCGATCGCTGTGACGTGTTTGGACAGGGAGCCGATCTCAAACAGCAGGTCGGGAGACGCCGGCGTGCGCGCGGCCGTATCGGCGAGCCCCCAACTGAATGTGGCTACCAGCTCTCCGGCTTCATAAAGGCCGGCCACTACGCCCGGCGCACCCGATTGCGCTGCAGCCTCGGCGAACGCCTCTGAGAGAGACGAGCTACCGACGAAGGGTGGTACTTCGGCGGGTGGAGCTGCCCTACAGGCTGCCAGCAGGGCACAGAAGGCGAGGAGGACAGGCTTGCAGATGTTCATAGAAGACGGCGATGACGAACGATGAGGAGAACATGAGGACCCTTACGGTTTACAGGCCTGGTCGTTGCGAAGGGCACGAATTGAGGGAGTAGTGCCTCCTGCCTGGCACGGCGCTGTTCGTTTCGCCGTTTACTTCGGGCTATCGCGTAGCATGGCTAAGCGATGCGCTGCGTGCTCAGATCTACAAAATGTATCCGGTTGGCCAAAATGCTTGGCCGGCGGCTCATGATGCCCCTTCCGCACGCCCTATCCCTCTGGCGTGTTTATTGTTTTGCGCGTAGCCCTTCCGCACGGCGTTTGTACACGTCACTGTCACTGATTTCCAGCGCTTTTTGGATGTGGAGGAACGCATTGGCGAAGTCGCCCTGGGATTCGTAGTAGTCCGCCATCGCTTCTTGAGCGCTCGCACTTTCCGGGTAAAATTGGATGGCCAGCTCGAAGACGGCCCGGGCTTTTTCAGACTGGTCCATCTGCATCGCCATATACCCCAGCATCGTCAGCAGCTCTTCCTCCATCGCCAGCGGGTACCCCATGTTCGCAGTCAGCTTCTCGCTGCGTTCCGTGATCAACCTGACCAGATCCTGCGTTGGCGTGTCAGGGTCGTTGTAGCGTGATGGGCTTTTTAATTCCCACCAGTCGTAGAGGTACATCAGGCCATCCCGCATGGAAGGGAGCGGCACGGACCCGTGTATATCCTTGTCGTAGTAGCGCCACGCGAAACCCAGTCCGTTCGATGTGTTGGCTTCAGCAGCATGTACAAACGCCAGCATGGAACGGATGCTCAGGCTGAAATCGGTTGTGTCACGCTGTACGGTATCGATGGTAAGCGTGTCTGAAAAGCGAATGATTTCGTTGGAGATAGATACAAAAAGACCTTTTCCATCAAAACGTTCGTCCTGAAGGGCCCTTGTTGCCTCATGCAGGAGGGTCTGATTGTCCCAGTCCAGGCTGGGATCCATGGCTATGTAGTTGGTAAACAGGTCCCGGTGGTGTACCAACGTATTGATCGTGAAGAGGCCGGCGTACGAGTGGCCGATCAATGTCCGGTGGCTGGACGTCGGGTACACGCTGTCGATGTGAGGAATCAGTTCTTCCGCGATGAAGCGCGTAAACGTTTCAGCGCCTCCCGAGGCTTCGACCGGTGCGCCTTGCCGAGACTCCACGAAGCTGGTGGTGAGATCTCGCGTCCTATTCATCCTGTTAGAGATGCCCACCACGATCATCTCAGGGAGTCTGAAATAGGTATAGTACGCTTGAACCATGGCCAGCCCACCCAGGTGGACGCCCCCGTCCAGGAGGTAGATAACCGGGTAGCGATGGTTTTCCTGCAGATGGCCATTATTGGGTAGATGGACCCAGAATACGCGTTCCTCTCCCAGAATCGATGAATAGAGGCTATCCGCCTGGCCAATCTCGACGAGGTGGGATGCGTTAGACGCGTCTTGAGCGACAGCCTCGCTGCAGGCAACGGATACAAGAAGGAGTGTCGCCAACAAGCGATTTGCTTTCGTCATGCGGATTCGATGCGGGGTGGTAGGCGGAGCAATCTGGACAAAAGGTTGCAGGGATGCAACCCGCCGATGGAACCGGAACACGCTACGCGGTGATCTCCCACCGATTCACCAGCCCGTCTTCGGGGTCTTCCACCTCACCCACAAACCTGAATCCCGCGTTGCGCAGCACGTGTTCTGACGCGGCATTGCCGGCCAGGGAATGGGCGCGCACGCGCGAAACGCCCTCGGCCGTAGCGCAGAAATCAACGAGCGCCCGAGCCGCTTCGGTGGCATACCCGTTACCGCGATGCGCATCGTCGACTCCGTACGCGATCTCGACGGCGCCCTCGGCGTCAGGGGGGCCTTTGAAACCGCACTGGCCAACGACGGAGCGGGTGTCTCGCGCCACCATGTCGAACATACAGATCCACGGGTCCGGACCTGCTGCCGATCGGAGCCGCTGGATGTACACCGGAGAGACTTCCGCTCTGGTTGCAGGATCGAGCGATTCGATCCAACGGAGGACATCTGCCGGGTTCTGCAATTCCAGGCGCAGGCGCGGGGTCTCCAGGATCACGGTTTTATAGGGGATATGGTTCAGCGGACGCCAGGAGGTGCGTTACTACGCACGCCGGCGATTCCGGGGTCGGGGCGGCATGCCGGCGCGTCAGGGCAGCGCGAACGCGACCACAAAGTCGCCGAGCGTCGTGCCGAGGTTGGCGTGTCCGCCGGCGGCGATGACCACGTACTGCCTGCCGTCCACTTCGTACGTCATGGGGGTAGCCTGGCCGCCGGCGGGGAGGTCGGCCTGCCAGAGCAGCTCGCCGGTCTCCACATCGAAGGCGCGGAGCGTGTCGTCCATCGCGGCGGCGGCGAAGACGAGGCCGCCGGCGGTGATGATGGGGCCGCCCATGGCGAGCGACCCCCAGGAGGCGGCATCCGGCACGTCCTCCAGTCCTTTCATCACCCCGAGCGGGAGATCCCACTTGACGTCGCCCGTCGGGAGGTCGATGGCGACGAGCCGCCCCCAGGGCGGAGGCGTGCAGGGAAGGCCGCTGGGCGACATGAACGCGGCGCGCGACATGTGGTACGGCGTGCCGATCTGGTTGCCTTCTTTCGAGCCGGCTTCCCGTTCGCTCAGCCGCACCCAGAACGGGATGCTGATGATGGTGGTGACGAGGGTCTGGCTGTCGCTGTCGACCGCCACGCCACCCCAGTTGACGCCGCCGGCGTACCCCGGGTAGATCAGCGTCCCGCCGATGGACGGCGGCGTGAAGGCGCCTTCGTAGCGGAAGGTTTCCATCTGGGCGCGGCAGAAGGCGCGGTCGGCGTCGTTGATGCCCCAGGCGTCTTCGGGGGCGATATCGATCGGGTGGAGGGGCGCCGGCCGCGTCGGAAAGGGCTGCGTGGGGGAAGCGACTTCGCCGGGCACGTCGCTGGCCGGCACGGGGCGTTCCTCAACGGGGAAGAGCGGTTCGCCCGTATCGCGGTTGAGGAAATACAGAAAGCCCATCTTGGTGGCGGCGACGGTGGCCGGGATCGACTGCCCGTCGCGCTTCATCATGAACAGCGACGGCTGCGCGGGGATGTCGTAATCCCACAGGTCGTGGTGGACCACCTGGAAGTGCCATCGGTATTCCCCCGTCGAGGCGTCGAGGGCGACGACGGAGTTGGCGAAGAGGTTGTCGCCGGGGCGCTCGCCGCCGTAGTAGTCGGGCGCGGCGCTGCCGGTGGGCACGAAGACGAGGTTGCGCTCGGGGTCCGCCGAAAGGGGTGGCCAGGCGTTGGCGCCGCCGGTCTTTTTCGCCCCCTCGGGCGTCCAGGTATTCCATCCGGGCATGCCGGCCTGGCGGGGGATGGGGTCCCAGGTCCATTTCAGGTCGCCCGATCGCGCGTCGTAGGCGCGCACGATACCCTGTTCCATCTCCACGCGCCGGTTGTCGCCGATAGACGTGCCCACGATCACCATCCCGTTGACAACGACCGGCGGCGAGGTCACGCCGTACTGGCCGACCTGGAGGTGGTCGATCTCATCCGTCAGATCGACCGTGCCGCGCCATCCGAAATTGCGGCAGAGGCTCCCGCTATCGGCATCCAGCGCGATCAGGCGGGCATCGACGGTGGGGAGGTAGATGCGCTTGCGGCAGACCGCATCCGCCGGCGCGTCCACATCTTCCCAGAACGACACGCCGCGCGAGACGAAGCCTTCGCTCCGCTCCTGATCCAGGTCGAGTTTCGGGTCGTAGCTCCAGATCGTTTCGCCGGTCGATGCGTCCAGCGCCACCGCCCGGTTCAGGGGGGTGCTGATGTAGAGCCTGTTGGCGACCTGGATGGGCGTCGCCTCGAACTTGCTTTCGGACGCGTGGCACTTCCCGCAAGGCCCCTGTCGGTCGGGCGCGGTGGTCGGATTATGGGGCAGGTCGCCGTTTTTGGCCGTCCAGGCGACCGTCAGTTGCGAAACGTTCTCGCGGTTGATCTGGTCGAGCGGCGCGTAGCGGGAGCCGCCGGCGTCGGCGCCGTAAGCCGGCCAGTCGGCGGGAGCGGGCGGCCCGGGCGGGGCCTGCGGTACCGGTTTGCAGGCCGCGACGACCAGCGCGCACGCAGCGAATGCGAGGGAGATCCGCATAGATTCGGGTAGGGTTTGTACGTCTGTGATGGCCGGCAACGCGTCGGTGTACGGTACCTGGTCGGGTTACCGGTCGCACGCACCCTGTTCGAGCAGCCATGCACGGGCGGTGTCCATCGTGGCATCCTCCGCGACGGCGACGTCAGGCGCAATCGGTCCGCCATAGGTTCGGCCTGTCCGGTCCGCATAGACCGATGTCGTGAGGTTCATGATGGCGCCGTCCGACAGCGTGAAGCTCGTGTTGCCCGTCGACAGCCCGGCGGTCGGTGCGCCGAAGCTTCGCGCATCGGCCTGACCGATGAAGCTGACGGCGATGATCTCTCCCGAGCTGGCGGTTCTGGGGCCCTGGAGGATGGCGACGGGCATGTGGCGTTTCGGCAGGTTCGGCGTTACGGAGAGCTGCGGGATTTGATTCAGGCCGGCTGTGCCGTCGGCATACCACCAGGACATTTTCGAGCCGTCGCGGTTGACCATGGCGCCGAGGGTGTCGGCATCGGTGAGCGGACCGATGCCGGCGAGCATGGGCCACATGTTGCCGCCGTCGTTGTCGCGCAGATCGAGCACCCAGCGGCACACCCCTTGCGCGGCCAGCGCCGCGATGATCGTCTGGAGGGTGTCGGCGAAGGCGGCATGCTGCGCCGGCGCCGCCATGCCTACGGTCGGCAGCCACAGGTACCCGATGCGGTCATCCAGCCGTTCGCCGCGCGGGCGGGTGAGCCGGCCGAGCGGGGCGGTCTCGGGCGCCGGCGCCGTATCCCGGGCGATCGACATCGGCTCGATGAGATGGCTGTGGCGATCGCCGAGGCGGCCCAGCGCGTAGCGCAGTGCCGGGTAGGTATCGGCGGGCGTCTGCGCGCCGGCGGCGGCGCGGAACGTGTCGAGGCGGAGCTGTGGCCAGTCGACGGAATCACGCCGGAGGGCATACTGCTCCATCGCGTCGAGGGCCTGGTTCACATAGCGCGTTGCCGCATCGCTGGTAGCGGGTAGGTCCGCCTCGGTGAGCACATCCAGCTCGAGGTCGTCGTACCACGCCGTGCCGCCGCCCATTAGATAGACGCCGATGGCGACGGCCGTGGCTTCGGGTGGTATCGGCGCGTCCATCTCAAACGGTTGCCAGTCCGTATCGCCGGACGGGCCCCTGCCCATCATGAGGTCCATGGAGAGGGTCGCCGGCCCGTTGTCCATGCGAATCCACATGCCGGCCTGCCCTTCGGTGACCTGGCGGGTCGCGATGTACCCGCGAAGACGGATGCGGAGGCCGCGCAAGGCCTCGCGCGGAATCGTCTGATAGAGCGTTCCATACTGGCCCGGTTTGATTCGCTCGATACGCAGGCTGGCCTGGCCCGAACGCCGTTTTTTCGTATCGCGAGCGACGAGATAAAACCCTTCCTCGTAGCCACCGATACCGTCGCTTCCGGAGCGCCAGGATGCGGGCAGATCCTGGCCGGCCTGCGGCGATTCGAAGCCGGCGTTTTGCAGGGGTTGCGCCACGACAAGAGGGGCTTGCATGGCCGTGAGAAGGAGCATGCAAAAAAGTCCGTAGCGCATGGGTTGGAACATCGGTACAGGAAGATAGGACGATTACGGATCGACTAGGCGAGCAACGCATCCACCACCTTGCCGTGCACATCCGTGAGGCGGTAGCGCCGGCCTTGATGCTTGAACGTGAGCCGTTCGTGGTCGACGCCGAGGATGCGCATCAGCGTGGCCTGGAAGTCATGGACGTGGACGGGATCCTGGGCGATGTTGTACCCGAATTCGTCGGTCTCGCCGTAGGAGAGTCCGGCGCGGACGCCGGCGCCGGCCATCCAGAGGGTAAAGCATCGCGGATGGTGGTCGCGCCCGTAGTTGTCGATGGTGAGCTTGCCCTGGGAGTAGTTGGTGCGCCCGAACTCGCCGCCCCAGATGACCAGGGTGTCGTCGAGGAGGCCGCGTTGTTTGAGGTCGAGCACGAGGGCGGCCGAGGGCTGGTCGACGTCGCGCGTGAGTTTCGAGATTTCCGTGGGCAGGTTGCCGTGCTGGTCCCATCCCTGGTGGTAGAGCTGGACGAACTTGACGCCGCGCTCGACGAGCCGGCGAGCGAGCAGGCAATTCGCGGCGTAGGTGCCGGGGATCTTCGCCTGGGGTCCGTAGAGATCGAAGATGGATTCGGGTTCGTCGCCCACATTCATCGTATCCGGCACGGAGGTTTGCATCCGGTACGCCATCTCGTACTGGGCGATGCGCGAGCTGATTTCGGGGTCCATGACGCGGGCTTCCTGCGCCTCGTTGAGGTCGCGCAGGTAATCCAGCATCCGCCGGCGGCTGGCGCCCTTCATGCCGGGCGGGTTGTTGAGGTAGAGCACCGGCTCCTTGCCCGACCGGAACTGGACGCCCTGATGGAGAGACGGCAGAAAGCCGTTGCCCCACAGGCGGGCGTAGAGCGGCTGGTCGCCGTTGTTGCTCCGGGAGAGGAGGACGGTGAACGCCGGCAGGTTCTCGTTGTCCGACCCCAGGCCGTAGCTGATCCACGACCCGATGCTGGGCCGGCCGGCGAGCTGCGAGCCGGTCTGGAAAAAGGTGATGGCGGGGTCGTGGTTGATGGCCTCGGTGTACATCGACTTGACGATGCAGAGTTCGTCCGCGATGCCGGCGATGTGGGGGATGCGGTCGCTGAACCAGTGGCCGGCGCCGCCGCGCTGCGTGAATTCGAACTGGGAGCCGGCCATGGGGAACGACGCCTGATGGGCGGTCATGCCCGTCAGGCGCTGGCCGCCGCGGATCGAGTCCGGCAATTCTTCGCCGTTGCGTTCACGCAGCAGGGGTTTGTAGTCGTAGAGGTCGAGTTGAGACGGACCGCCGCTCTGGAACAGGTAGATCACCCGCTTCGCCCGGGGAGGGAAGTGCGGTGTGCCGAGGATACCGCTCTGGGGGTCGGCCAGCAATTCACGCGGGCCGAGCAGCGCCGCAAGCGCCGCCGCGCCGAGACCGAGGGAGGTCTTCGACAGGAAGTCGCGGCGGGAGTAGTTGGGCGTGTAGTTCTGGCAGTGGCTCATGGTGGGAGCTCGCTTCGCGAGCGGTCAGTTGCGCCCGTTGGGCGCGGTCATTGCTCGCTTCGCGAGCGGTCAATTGCGCCTGTTGGGCGCGGTCATTGGTCATTGCGTGCTTGGTGAGTGGCTGAGACCACTCAGTTTGCACTGTGCGATGTACATGTTGCCATGAATGAATCGCTTCATCGCTTCATGTAGGCTTCATCGTAATTCAGCAAGGTGCTGGCGAGGACGGTTCGGGCGGCGACTTCGGCGATCGGGAGGGACCGGTCTCGCGGGTGCTCGCCGATGGCGAGGAGGTCGCGGGCGTCGGCCGGCTCGGCTTCGAAGGCGTTGTGTTCTTCGTCATACAGGGCGGCGAGCATGTCCGTCTCCGCCGGCTCGGGGTGCCGGCTGGTGACGAGCCGGAAGGCGAAGACGATCTGGTCGTTCAGGGTCGGGCCGCCTTCCTTCATCATGCGCTCGGCGAGCATGCGGGCGGCTTCGACGTACTGCGGATCGTTGAGGAGGACGAGCGCCTGGAGGGGCGTGCTGGTTTTCTGCCGGCGCACCGTGCAGAAGCTGCGCTCCGAGGCGTCGAAACTGATCATCGCCGGCGGGGGCGTCGAGCGTTTCCAGACGGTATACATCGTGCGCCGGTACAGCTTGTCGCCGGTATCCTGTTTATATGTGGTCTCGTTGCGGGTGGCCAGTTCCTCCCAGAGCCCTTCGGGCTGGTAGGGATGCACGCTGGGTCCGCCGATCGTGCGCACCAGCAGGCCGCTTACGGCGAGGGCGTTGTCGCGAATCATCTCGGCGGACATCCGGTAGCTCGGGCCGCGGGCGAGGAGGACGTTGGCCGGATCTTGTTCGAGCAGCTCCGGCGTGGCGGTGGACGATTGCCGGTAGGTGGCGGACATCACGATTGCTTTCTGGAGCGCCTTCACATCCCACCCCGATTCGCGGAAGGAGACCGCGAGCCAGTCGAGCAGTTCGGGGTGCGAGGGCAGCTCGCCCTGGCTGCCAAAGTCGTCCGGGGTGACGACGATGCCGCGTCCGAAGTACTGCTGCCAGTAGCGGTTCACCGCTACGCGGGCTGTGAGCGGATGCTCCGGAGACACCAGCCACCGCGCGAGCCCGAGGCGGTTGCGGGGGGCGTCTTCGGCCAGCGCGGGGAGGGCCGCCGGCGTGCCCGGTTGCACCTCGTCGGTCGGCGCGTCGTACTGGCCGCGGTTGAGGACGAAGGTCGGGCGGGGGACGGCGCGGTCGCGGGTGATCATGACTTCCTGCTGTTCGCTCATGATCTCGTTTTCCTGCCCGCGGAGTTCGGTGATGCGGTCGAAGGCCTGCCGGTAGCGGGTTTCGTGGCGTTCGGCGTAGTACGTGCGGAGGGCGTTCCGCTCGTCCGCCGTCCACGTTGCGGCCGGCTGCGCGGCGAGGGCCCCGAGCGCGGCGGCGTCGCCGGCGAGCTGGCGGACTTCGGGCAGCGTCAGCCGGCTGCCGAACACGCGCCATTCGTCGAACGCCACTCCTTCGAGGCGGGTCTGGTTGGCGTCGACCATCCCGAGGCGGAGCGTGCCGGCGCCGCCCCAGTTCTCGCGTTTATTCTGGTAGAAGTTGTACGAGAAGGTGATGCTCTTCTTAAGGTGGTCGATCACGAGATCGGTCGTCATCGGCTTGCCGTTGAGGTAGAGGCGGATGCCGGCGGCGGTGCTCGATCCGTCGTACGTCATCGCATAGTGCACCCACTCGCCGAGCGGCACGGCGTCGACGGTTTTTACCTCGATGGAGTTGTCGGGGAAGACGTGGTTGAGGCTGGCGGAGAGCGTCTTGTCCGGGTTGAGCATCGTCATGTAGCCCCGGTTGCCGTTGAAGTAGCCGCCGCTTTTCCCGACGAGGGGGCCGGTAGCGCTGTCGCTCACGACCTTGAACCAGATACTGATCGAAAACGGCTGGTTGCGTTCGAAGAAGTAGGTCTCGTCGGGGAGCGAGACCCAGCTGTCGCCCTGCAGCTCCACGGCCTGCCCGAAGCGGCCGGCGATCGACGCCGGCGGCTTCTCGCGGTCGCCGTCGATCGAGGCCGGTTTGCCGGGATCGAGCGCGTTGGGTGTTTTGTCGGTCGTCCATTCGTCGAGCGGATAATAGCCGAGGAGGGCCTGCGGCGCCGCGTCCGTCTTCGGGTCGATCGAGGCGATCCACCGGTCGAAGCCGGCGTCGTACGCCGGGTTATCCACATTCAGATCGGCCGAGAGCTTGTCCATCGCTTCCCGCAGCCGGGCGACCTCGGCTTCGGCCTCCGGCGTGGGGAGGATGACGGTGGGCGATGCTTCGCCCGAGTAAGGGATGTTGCCGAATTCGTTGACGCTGTTGAAGAAGCCGAACAGCTGGAAGTACTCCTTCTGCGAGACCGGGTCGTACTTGTGGTCGTGGCAGCGGGAGCACTGGAGCGTGAGCCCGAGGAAGGCGGTGCCGAGGGTCTGGACGCGATCCGCCACGTACTCCACGCGGTATTCTTCCGGGACGATGCCGCCTTCCTGGCTCTGCATGTGGTGCCGGTTGAAGGCGGTGGCGAGGAGCTGGTTTTTTGTGGGATTCGGCAGGAGGTCGCCGGCGAGTTGCCACGTGATGAACGCGTCGAACGGCTGATTTCGGTTGTAGGCATCGATCACCCAGTCACGCCAGGGCCAGACGTTCCGCATCCCGTCGTCCTGGTAGCCGTGGCTGTCGGCGTAGCGGGCGATGTCGAGCCAGTCGGTCGCCATGCGCTCGCCATAGGCCGGCGAGGCGAGGAGGCGATCGACGACTCGTTCGTACGCGTCCGGGCGGTCGTCGGCGAGGAACGCGTCGATCTCCTCGATGGTGGGCGGCAGGCCCGTGAGGTCGAAGCTGACGCGGCGGATGAGCGTTTCGCGCGGGGCCTCGGGGGAGGGATGGAGGCCGGCGCGCTCGAGCCGGCCGAGGACGAAGGCGTCGATGTCGTTGCGGACCCAGGCCGGGTCGCTGACGGCCGGCGGCGCCGGCTTCTCGGGCGGGATAAACGCCCAGTGCGGTTTGTAGACAGCGCCCTGTTCGATCCAGCGGATCAGGACGGCCTTCTCCTCGCTGGTCAGCGCGAGATTGGATTCGGGCGGCGGCATCATGGTCTCGGGGTCGTCCGAGAGGATGCGATGGAAGAGCTGGCTCTTGCCGGGCCTCCCGTCCACGATGGCGTAGCGCCCGGGCGACTCCGACAACTCCGCCTTGGCCTGGGCCTCGAGGTCGAGCCGGAGGCCGGCTTCGCGTTTTTTGGCGTCCGGGCCGTGGCAGGCGAAACAGCGGTCGGACAGGATCGGCTTCACGTCGTAGTTGTAGTCGATCGTCGCCGGAAGGCGCTGTTCGGCTTCCAGGATGTCAGCCGGCTTCTGGGGGGCGCAGCCGGCCCATAGCGCGAGAAAGAAGAGAGGTAAAAGGCGCATAACGGTATGACGGGGACGATTTCGGCGGTTCGCAGCGCGTGGGTCTCCCGTGTGGCAGGGACCACAAGATACGATCTCCGCCCGCCGGAAGCGTATGTTTTGCATCGGGGTAAAGGCAAAACGCGGCGTGACCCACAGTATACGAGACGATTCCTTCAGATTCAGCGTCGGGGTCGGGCACTTTGCCTTCCGACGCGTCGTTCAACGCCCACGCACTTGACGCGCCCTGTTATGACGCCATCCGACACCGGATCTTCGAATCCTACGCCTTCTGACCGCCTGGCGTTTTTACGCACCCTCACCATGCTGGCCGTGTTGACGACCGCGAGCGAGGTGCGTCACGCCATCAGCGAGCGACGGGCCGGCCGCGATCCTTCGGACCAGGAGGAGCCCGACCGGGCTATCGAGGCCCTGGCGCACGCCGGCGACGAGCTGGCCGGCCAGTTGATGCAGATACGCTCCAGCCTCGTGATCTCCGTCGTCGAGGGCGACGAGACCGCCGTAGCGCCGACGCGGCACATGATCATCGTGCTCCGCTTCAACCGGGTCTTGCGGCTGCTCCAGCGGATCCACCAGCGGCTGCTGAGCCTCTATCCGGCCATCCCCGAAGATCTCGTCGAGGAAGCCCGCATGTTCATGGCGCGATGCCAGCGGATCATGAACGACGAGCTGGAGGCCAGCTACGAGGAACAGGTGTTGCTGATCGACCATCTGCTCGATTTTGCGGTGCGGATGGAGCGCTCGGTGCGCATCGCTTCCTGAGGTCTTACCCACCCACCCCGCATATACGCATGACGACGAAGCCGTTCGAAGTCGCCACGATCGGTGGCGGTTGTTTCTGGTGCATCGAAGCCGTTTTTTCGCCGCTCAAGGGCATCGAGAAGCTGGTTTCCGGCTATGCCGGCGGCCACAAGCCGAATCCCACCTACAAAGAAGTGTGCACCGGCGCCACCGGGCACGCGGAAGTGGTGCAGGTGACCTTCGACCCCGAGGTCATGCCTTATGAAGACCTCCTGGAGATCTTTTTCGCCATGCACGACCCCACGACGCTCAACCGCCAGGGCGGCGACAAAGGGACGCAGTACCGGTCCGTAGTGTATTACCACGACGCCGCGCAGCAGCATACGGCCGAAGCCGTCGTAGCCCGGCTGACCGCCGACCAGGTGTTTGACGATCCGATCGTGACGCAGGTGGAGCCGCTGGACGTGTTCTGGCCGGCGGAGGACTATCACCAGGACTACTTTGCAAACAACGCCTATCAGCCGTATTGCATGGCGGTGATCGCGCCGAAGGTGCTCAAGCTGCGCGAGAAATACGCGGCGCGGCTTGCCGGCTGAGATATTTTGGGGCCGGATTGTACGGCTCCGGGACGCGCTGTAGCTTTGTCGGAGGTCTCGTTCCATGATCGGAACGGGACCTCTTTCGCATTATACGGTGCTATCGGTATGGATCGTCGCGCGTTTCTCGGTGATGTCGGCCGGCTCGGCTCGGCCGTTTTGATGACCCCTTCCCTCGAGCGCTTCGTAGCGCCCGGTCCCAAAGCTCCGGAGGCCATCCGGGTGGGCATCATCGGGTGCGGGAGCGTCTCGGGCGTGTACCTGCCCCATCTGACCAAGTCGCCGTACGTAAAGGTCGTCAGCCTGTGCGACCGGATTCCGGACCGGGCCGAGCGCCGGGGCGAGCAGTTTGGCGTGGCGCACCGGTACCCGAGCATCGATGCGATGCTGGCCGGCGAGCCGTTCGACCTCTTGCTCACGCTGACCGACATGCAGGAGCATGGGCACCTCAACCGGCAGGCGCTGGAAGCCGGCAAACACGTCTGGAGCGAGAAGCCGCTGGCGAATACCTACGCCGAGGGCTGGCGTCTGCTGGAACTGGCCCGGGAGAAGAGTCTGCGCATCTGGGGCGCGCCGGCGGTGGTGACGAGTCCGCATTTCGCGTTCATGTCCCGGCAGATCCAGGCCGGCGCCCTCGGCCGCGTGGCCGCGGCGCACGCGACCTACGGGCACCTCGGACCCACCTGGTCGTCGTTTTTCTACGAAGAGGGAGGCGGCAGCCTGCCCGACCTCGGCGTGTACAACCTCACGACGCTCACCGGGCTGCTCGGTCCGGTCCGTGCCGTGATGGCGATGACCGGGGTCATCACACCGATGCGATCCATCGACGACAAGGGCGATGTGCGCGTCACGGCCGAGGACAACGCCATGGTGCTGATGGACCACGGGGGCGGGACGTTCTCGCATGTCCAGTGCGGGTTCAACTATTTCGATCCGCACGGCCACGAGGGCGCCGGCCAGGACCGGGCCACGATATCGCTCGTGGGCACGCACGGCGCGATGCAGCTGATCGGGTACGACTGGGAGCCGAACGGGGTGGATCTCGCATCGGCCGATCACGAGGCGTTCGAGCGCCACGTCACCGACGCCGAGGGCTACGTGTGGGAGCAGGGCGCGTCGTACGTGGCGGAATGCCTGGCGACCGGGAAAGAGTCGCTCATCCGGCCCGAACATGCCCTGCACGTGCTCGAAATCATCATCGCCGCGCGCGAGTCGCAGTCGACCGGCCGGCGCATCCCGATCGAGTCGTCGTTCAGGTGGCCGGTGTTGTGACGCAGGCGCCTCCATGCTCCCACGGTTGGACCGGGGGGCGCTGAGGGCAGGCCTAGAGTTCGCCTCGTTTCAGGGCGCCTACGGCATAATCGACGGCGCGGGCCGTCAGGGCCATGTAGGTGATGGACGGGTTCTGGCAGGCGGCGGACGTCATGCACGCGCCGTCGGTCACGAAGACGTTCGGCACCTCGTGGAGCTGGTTGCGGCCGTTGAGGACCGAGGTCTTCGGGTCGCGCCCCATGCGGGCCGTGCCCATTTCGTGGATGCCCAGGCCCATCTCCGCGCCGATGCCGCCGGGGACGTAATCGTCGTACGATCCCACGTTTTTGGCGCCGCAGCGTTCGAGCATCTCGGCCATCGAATCCGCCATGTCCTTCCGCATGGCCAGCTCGTTCGGTCCCCATTCGGCGTTAAACCGGAGTTTGGGGATGCCGAAGGGGTCGAGGTCGTTCGTGTCGAGGGTGACGTAGTTGTCGTGGCTCGGCAGGGTTTCGCCGAAGCCGGTCATGCCCACCATCCAGGGGCCCGGGTCGCGCAGGCTGGCCTTGAGGCCGGCGCCGAATCCCGGCGTATCCATCCCGCGCCCCCAGCTGGGCCGGTAGGCGTCGCCTTCGATCCCGTAGCCGCGCACGAAATCCTTCATGTCCGTTTTTCCGCCGATATTGCGGTAGCGGGGGATGTAGAACCCGACCGGGCGGTTTCCGTGGTAGTAGTGCGCTTCCAGACCGGGGAGTTCGCCATAGGCGCCGACGTGGAAGTGGTGATCCATCAGGTTGTGGCCCAGTTCGCCGCTGGAGTTGCCCAGTCCGTCGGGGAAGCGGTTAGTCCGAGTATTGAGCAGGATATGGGTGGAGCCGAGGGTGGAGCCGCAGAGGAAAACGACCGGCGCGTTGAACACGAGGTCGGATTTGGTCTCGGCGTCGATGACGCGGACGCCGGTAGCGCGGTCGGTTTGCTCGTCGTAGACGATGCTGTGGACGATGCTGTGGGGCCGGATGGTCAGCTTGCCGGTGGCCCGGGCGGCGGGCAGGGTGGAGGTCAGGCTGCAGAAATAGGATCCGGTGGAGCACCCGCGCCAGCAGGGGCCGCAGTAGTGGCAGGGCTGGCGGTCGCCGATGGGTTCGGTGAGGATGGCGCAGCGGGCGATGGTGAGGTAGCGTTCCGGGTAGTTGGCGCGGATGCGCTCGCGCAGCATCAGCTCGCCGGCGTTGAGGGGCATCGGCTTCTGGAACTGCCCGTCCGGCAGGTGGGCCAGGCCGAGTTTTTCGCCGGAGACGCCGGCGAAGCGCTCGACGTAGTCGTACCACGGCTCGATGTCCTTGTAGCGAATCGGCCAGTCGACCGCGATGCCCTGGCGCAGGTTGGCCTCGTAGTCCAGGTCGCTCCAGCGGAAGACATACCGGCCCCAGGTGATGGATTTCCCGCCGACCTGATCGCCGCGGACCCAGGTAAAGGGTTTGTCCTCGTTGTAGGGGCTTTTGGAGTCCTTGAAAAAGAAATGGTCGATCGTGTCGTCCAGGAAGCCGGTGCGTTTCTGGATGAAGTAGTCGCGGTCCCGAACCTCCGGGTCGAGCCGGCCGCGGAGGGGAAACTCCCAGGGCGCCTTGTGCTCGGTTTCGTACGAGGCGATGTGTTCGACCGGCCGGCCGCGCTCGAGGACGAGCGTGTTCAGTCCTTTCTCGGTGAGTTCTTTGGCGGCCCAGCCGCCGGAGATGCCGGAACCGACGACGATGGCGTCGTACGAGGTGGATTGTTGTGGCATGGTCGTTTGATGGGGTGAGCGAGAGGTTGGATCACAGCTACCGGATTCAAGGTACAGATCCCCGGAGAAAATGACACAGAGGCGCAAAAATGTCGCGGTACCGTGCGCGTTTGCGCATCAGGAAGCCGTGCAGGGTTCGATCGCTCACGCTGGAGGCGACGCTCGAACCGTGCAACCCGGCGTGTGATGCGAGGGTACACCGGTCCGTGCCACGCGGAGGCGGCCGCGAAATGCTGCATGGCCCTTCGGGTGTAACGAAGAGGTAACAGGCGGTATGTATTTCCCGCCGAATGTGTCTGGTTACGTCAGAAAACCGTACGCGCGGGGGAGACCCTGCGGGTCTTCTATGCGACTGCCCGCTACAGACTTAATGCCCCGAGACCCCCAGGGTCTCCGGCGATGTGGATGCGCATACATCAGTGGATAGCCGGCGTCGTCCTGGCGCTCATCGTTGCAACGGCCGCGGCGGCGTTCCTCGCCGGCCCGCTGCTGCCGTGGTCGCCCGTCCGCCCCGGCTATACGGGGCAGAAGGCCGGCAAGGCCCTGCTGATAGTCCCCCGCGAGACCCCGTTGCCCCCTGGTTTCGTGCGACTGGATGCGCTCATCGGGATGGTCGAGGAGCGCACCGGGTTGTGGCTCGAATCGCCAGTGCGCATCGTGCTGGCCGGTTCGTGGGGGCAATTTAACCGCGGCGCCTTGCTGGGCTTCGATGCCAGGCCGGGCGAGGTGCTCGGCGCGACGCTGCCTACCGGCACCATCGTCTACCTCTCGCCCCGCGCCCTGGAGCCGGACCGGAATGCCAGCGAAGTGCTTCTGCACGAAATGACTCACGCGGTGCTTTTCCAGCATATGTCGCTCCCCAACAGCTTCGCGTTCAGGAAGCTTGACTGGCTGGAGGAGGGGCTCGCGGAGCATATCGGCGATGCCAATCCCATCCTGTCAGACAGTGCCTGGAGCCGGCTGGCGGTCGACGAGGGCTATTTATATCCCGTGACCCAGGGCGTCGGATCGGTCGCGATACCCGATGCGGAGCGCTATCGCTTTGTGCTGGAGTCGCAGCGCCTCTTTGTGCAGTACCTCATGGTGCGTTTTGGCTCCGAGACCTTCTATCAGTTTCTGGATCGCGTCCTCGCCGATCCGGAGCGCCATGCCGAGGCGTTCCAGTCCGTTTTCGGGCTTTCGGAGGAGGAAGCCGATGCCGCATTTGCCCGCGAGGTTTCCTCCGGCGCCTGGCCCATCTTTTCACAGCTCCGGATGCGTCCGTGAACACCCTGGAACGCCCCGCCGTCGTGGAAGAGGCGACGGAGCAGCGCGACGCCTACATAACGGACTGGAACCAGGGGAGTACACTTCGCCGCGCACTACGCCCGCCGGCGTAGTTTTTACGCCGCATGTCCAGATTTGCATGACATCTGTCGCCAGACAGGGTGTGTCTAACCCTAATCTGCCATTCAATGTCATGCCGTCGTTATCTGAATCCAATCGCCATTTTGATTCTGCATCCAGGGTTTTGCCGCTCGGCGTTACATCCAATTTCCGCTACTGGTGCCCCTCCAGCACGCTGTATGTGGACCGTGGGCGCGGCGCGTATGTCTGGGATGTCGACGACAACCGGTACATCGACTACCGTCTCGGCTTCGGGCCCATCATTCTGGGGCATTCCGATGAGCGGGTCGATCGGGCCGTCATCGAGGCTATCTTGCATGGTGGACAAACGTTTGGGCTCAGCCTGCCCCTCGAACAACGCGTCGCCGGTCAGATCGCGGCGATGGTGCCCTCGGTGGAGATGGTCCGCTTCGCCAATTCGGGGACGGAAGCAACCATGCACGCGCTCCGGCTTGCGCGGGCATACACGGGGCGCGACAAGGTGGTGATGTTCGAGGGCCAGTATCACGGCCTGCACGATCAGGTGATGTTTACCCCGATGGTGCGCAACGACTGGATGACGAGCTGCCGGCGGAGCCCTGTCGCGTCACCGGTATGTTCGGGGATCCCGCAGGCCCTCCAGGAGCTACTCGTCATGTTGCCCTACAACGACCCGGAGACGCTGGAGCGGACGATGCGCCAGAGAGGACACGACGTGGCGGCGATCATCGTCGAGCCCGTGCTGGGAAATTGCGGCGGCATCACGCCGCAGTCCGGCTGGCTGGAGACCGTACGCGCCGTGTGCGACGAATACGGCATCGTGATGATCATGGATGAAGTGAAAACCGGATTTCGGCTGGCGCGCGGCGGTGCGCAGGAGGTATATGGGGTCCAGGCGGATCTGGCGACCTTTGCGAAAGCGCTGGGCAACGGGTACCCCGTCGCGGCCTTTGGTGGCCGCCGCGAGATCATGGAGCTGATCGGGAACGGCGTGGCGCACGGCGGAACGTATTGCGGCAACAGGGTCGGGATGGCCGCCGCATCGGCGACGCTGGAGGTCCTCCAAACGACGCCGGCACTGGAGACGATCGCGGCGCGGGGACGCGCGCTTCAATCGGCGATATCCGACGTGCTGAACCGGTTCGGTCTTCCCCATACTATCGTCGGTCACCCGTCGCTGTTCACCTTCTGGCTGACGGAGTCGCCGCCGGCGGATTTCCGCGATTGGTTGCGGGCGGATCATACGACCTACGAGCGCATCATCCAGGCGATGAACCGGCGCGGCGTGTTGCCCGACCCGGATATGCGGGAGCCCTGGTTTATCGCCGAAAGCCACTCGGAGGACGACGTGGCGCGCACGGCATCGGTGCTGGAGGACGCCGTCGCCGATGTGCTGGGGCGGCGGCCCGCGGATCGCCACCTCGCGAGCTGGTTTCGGCCGGCGAACCGGCTGAAGCGGTCCACGGCGGCCTGAGGGGCGACGAAGGGGTACGCGGAGGGACGGCGATGGGGCCGCGACGGATTCGTTCCCTCATCGCATCGGCACCGGGCCCGGCGCAGATGCCGAGGGGCTTTTGGGACTATCGTGGGCGCCGCGTATACTGCGGCAGGATTGCACGAAACCCTGAAAACCATGCTCCCTACTCCACTCCTGGTGCGTCGTGTGGTGACGCTGCTTGTTCTCCTCATCGCGCCGGCGCTGCATGCGCAGGTCAACCGTACGCTCATCGAGGTATCGGTGACCCCGGATCATCCGGGATGGGTGTATAAACCCGGTGAAAAAGCGCGATTTAACGTCGCCGTGCTCCGCGCGGGTTATCCCGTAGAAGGCGCCGCCGTGCGGTACGAGGTGGGTCCGGAGATGATGGATCCCGCCGCTTCGGGTCCGCTGCAGCTCAAGGAGGGACGCGCCACGATCGACGGCGGAACCCTCCGCGAACCCGGGTTTATCCGGATGCAGGTTATCGTCGACTATCAAGGCAAGGAATACCGCGGCGCCGGCACGGCCGGCTTCTCGCCCGAAAGCATACAGCCCACGGCGGTCTTGCCGGACGATTTCATGGCCTTCTGGGAGCAGGCCATTCAGCAGGCCCGCGAAGTGCCGCTGGATGCGAAGATGACGCTGCTGCCCGAGTATTCGACTGTCGACGTCAACGTCTACCACGTCTCGTTCCAGAACGACCGGCGCGGGGGCCGCATCTACGGTATGCTGTCGATGCCTGCGGCGCCGGGTCGGTATCCGATGGTACTGCAGGTGCCAGGGGCCGGCGTGAGGCCCTACTCGCCCAACGTCGGCGTCGCGCAGCGCGGCGTCATTCATCTGGCGATAGGCATCCACGGCATACCGGTCAATCTCGACCCCCAGGTCTACCGGGACCTCGCCGGTGGGGCCGTCGCCAGCTACTGGACCTTCGGTCTTGATCGGCGCGATGCCTATTACTACAAGCGGGTGATCCTCGGCGCCGTGCGCGCCGGCGATTTCCTGAACAGCCTGCCGGAGGCCGACGGCTCCCACTACGGGGTCTATGGGGGAAGCCAGGGTGGGGCGTTGTCCATCATCACCGCCGCCCTCGACCCGCGCATCACGCGGCTCTCCGCCATCCATCCCGCCATGGCCGACCATGAAGGCTATTTACATGGGCGCGCCGGCGGGTGGCCGCACCTCTTCGCCCCCAGGAATCACCAGAACACACCGGAAAAGGTCGAGACGGCGCGCTACTACGATGTGGTGAACTTCGCGCGTCACCTGCGTGTCCCCGGCTACTACACGTGGGGATTCAATGACAACGTCTGTCCGCCGACGTCGATGTACGCGGCGTACAATGTCATCGAAGCCCCCAAGCAGCTGGTTGTGCTGCACGAGACGGCGCACTGGACGTATCCGGAACAGTGGGAGGCGGCACTCGATCATCTGATCGAAGGATTTACCCCCTGAACGCCTTCCGCGCGGGGGGCATGGGGGTGGCGTGCGCGGCCGGAACGCTGGGCGCATCGAAGAGGCTGAATTGTGACGAACTTGTGCCGGCGGGTACGAATTCGCCTGCTCAAACGTCTGGCATGTAGAGCCCTGCGACGAGGGGCTGCAGCAGACCCGAAGGGTCTCCAGCCGATCGCCCTGACAAGCTCGAACGCCGCAGACCCTTCGGGTCTTCGGACCCGACGCCCCGTTTGGGCGTCTACCCTCCGCCAGCGTTCATCATTCCACGCCATGCGTTTGTCTACGATAAACCCTTTGCGATCCCTCCTGGCGGCCTTGCTGCTGTCCGCGACGCCCGTCGCCGGCAGTTACGCGCATTGCTCCCTCGTCTACCCGACCGGCGGCGAGACCTTTTTATCCGGCAGCACGATCTCGCTGGCATGGCAGATCGACATCCCGCACAACCAGCTCAACTGGGATCTCTACTTTTCGGCGGACGGCGGCGCCTCCTGGGAAGTGATCGCCGAGGATCTCCCGGTGACGCAGCTGCTGTATCGATGGAAGGTGCCGGCCGGCGATGTCGCGGATGCGCGCATCCGCATCGTCCAGGACAACGAGACGGTCGATTACGAGAGCATAAAAACGTTTTCGATCCAGGCCACGGCCACGGCCTCCGAGTCGGATCGCGGCCTGCCGACCCGATCGGCCCTCCATCCGGCGTTCCCCAACCCGATGCAGTCTGAAACCACGATCGGGTTCACGGTCGCGACCGCCGGCCGCGTGTCGATGGACGTGTTCGACGCGCTGGGAAAACGGGTGGAAACCGTGGTCGATGCCTGGCACGCTCCGGGCACCTACGCGGCCGAATGGCGACCCGATGCGTTGCCGAGCGGTGTCTATCTGGTCCGGATGAAGGTGGGGGATTTTGTAGAGAGCCGCCGGCTCGTGGTGCTCCGGTGATGCGCTACCGTCTGGCCCTCGTCCTCGCTCTCCTGCTGGCCCCGGCCGCCGTTCCGGCGTTCGCCCAGGATCACGACAGCCGCGTCCGCGACCTCCTGCGGCAGATCGGCATCGTCGACGAGGCGCGACACGCCGTGGAGCAGCACCTCTTTGCCCTGCGGGACGCCCGGCAGGACGTGTACGGCGAGTTCTGGGTCGAGTTTATGTCGACGGTCCGCCCCGGCCGGCTGCTCGACGCGCTCACCACCCATTTCGCCGCGCGGCTGACCGACGACGAAATCGAGGCCCTCGAACGCCTGTGTGAGGAGCCGGAGGGGGTGGAGGCCCTGCGCGCCTGGACGGGCGCCATGCCGGAAGCCGCCGCCATCCGTGTCGCCTGGGAAACGCGTGTCGATGAGGAGTTGGAGGCGGAACTCGCGAAGCGCGGCTACGATTGAGAGGACCGGTTTACGCGGCCGTCAAACGATTCGCAAAATGCGCGGTATATTCCGGCATACCGTGCATAACGACGAAGACCGCCATGAAACCTGCCCTTGCATTTGCCTTCCTGCTCCTGGTAGCCGGCTGCGCCGACCAGCCGGCGCCCGTCGAATCGACCGAATCGGACCCGCTCGTGGATACCTACACGCCGTTCAAGCTCACGGCCGACCTGAGCGGCCTATCCGAAAACCAGCACGCCGTCATCCGGCTCCTGGTCGAAACAGGCGCGCTCGTCGACGACATATACTGGCAGCAGGCCTATGGTGACCGGGACGGTCTCCTGCAAGGCGTCACCGACCCGAAGGTGCGGGAGTACCTGGAAATCAACTTTGGTCCGTGGGATCGGCTCAACGACAACGCGCCGTTCTTGCCGGGCGCCGGCGCCAAGCCGGCGGGCTCCAATCTGTATCCCGCCGATATCACGAAGGAAGAATTCGATGCTGCGGCCGCCAGGAATCCTGAACTGAAGGGGCTCTATACGATGGTGCGCCGCGACGAGAACGGCGACCTCAAGGCCATTCCCTACCACGAGTTCTTCGCCGAACAGACGCGACAGATCGCCGATAAACTCCGCGAGGCCGCGCGGCGCGCCGAGGATCCTGACTTCAAGCACTACCTCACCCTCCGCGCCGACGCGCTGCTGTCGGATGACTACCGCGCCAGCGACATGGCGTGGATGGACATGAAAAACAACGACATCGACGTCGTCATCGGGCCCATCGAGAACTACGAGGACCAGCTGTACGGCTACAAGGCGGCCCACGAGCTGTATGTGCTGCTGAAGGACCAGGTATGGAGCCGCCGGCTCACGCGCTACGCCGAACTGCTTCCCGGCCTCCAGCGCGGGCTGCCCGTGCCCGAACCCTACAAGACCGAAGTGCCGGGCAGCGACTCCGACCTCGGCGCCTACGACGTCCTCTTCACCGCCGGCGACGCCAACGCCGGCTCGAAGACCATCGCCATCAACCTGCCGAACGACGAGCAGGTGCAGTTGGAGAAGGGCACGCGCCGGCTCCAGCTCAAAAACGCGATGCGCGCCAAATACGAGAAGATCCTCGTGCCCATCGCCGACGTCCTTATCGCCGAGGATCAGCGCAGCCTGGTCACCTTCGACGCGTTTTTCGGCACCACGATGTTCCACGAGGTCGCCCACGGCCTGGGCATCAAGAACACCGTCACCGGCAAGGGATCCGTCCGCACCGCGCTGCGCGACCACGCTTCGTCCATCGAGGAGGGCAAGGCCGACGTGCTCGGCCTTTACATGATTTCCTCGCTCATCGATCAGGGCGAATACGACGGCGACCTGATGGAGCACTACGTCACGTTCGTCGCCAGCATCTTCCGGTCGATCCGCTTCGGCGCCGCCAGCGCGCACGGGCGCGCCAACCTCGTCCGCTTCAACTTCTTCGCCGAGCGCGGTGCCTTCACGCGCGACGAAACGACCGGGCTCTACCGCGTCGATCCCGAGAAACTGGACGCCGCCTCGCAGGCGCTGTCCGAGCGCATCCTGACGCTGCAGGGCGATGGCGACTACGACGCGGTCGCGGCGTTTGTCGACCGCTACCAGGTCACCGGCCCGACACTCCAGGCCGACCTCGACCGCGTAGCCGCCGCCGGCATCCCGGTGGATATCGTCTACGAGCAGGGGCTTGACGTGCTGGGGTTGTGAAGGGGATAATGGGATGCAGGATCCGGGATGCTGGATGCTGGAAAGATGAGGTAATCCAGATCGGAGATTCATACGCGAATCCTGCATCCTGTATCTTGCATCCTCCTTAAACCTTGATCCTCGAACCTTGACCACAACCCCCCATGACCCTCCACGACATCCGCCGCCTCTTCGCCTACAACGCCTGGGCCACCGCCCGCACCTTCGAATCCGTCGCTCCCCTCACGGAAGAGGAGTGGAGCCGCGAGCTGGGCAACAGCTTCCCGACCCTTCGCGACACCGTCGGCCACATCGTCAGCGCCGAGTGGATCTGGCTGCGGCGCTGGCAGGGCAATAGCCCCATGCAGCCTGAAGCCTGGATGAAAGAGCCGACGCGCGAACTCCTGCTCGAGAAGCAGCGCGAGGTGCAGGACGACCGTAACGCCTTCATCGCCACGCTCAGCGAGGCGGATCTGGCGATCGAGCGGTCCTATACCTTCATGAGCGGCAAGGGCGGCAGCCTCCCGCTCGGCACGCTGTTCCAGCATCTGGTCAACCACGGCACCTACCACCGCGGTCAGGTCACCACGCTACTCCGGCAGATAGGCCGGCAGCCGCTCATGAGCGACCTGCTCTTTTTCGCCATGGAAAATCCGGAGTGATCGCCCATCGTCGGAACTACCCATGCAGAACGATTTCCCCCGCGCTTCAGCGCGGGGTACCTCCACCCCGCCGCCGCTCCAGAGCGACCTGCTCTTTTTGGCCATGGAAAATCCGGAGTGATCGCCCATCTCGGAACTGCCGATGCTGAA
The DNA here is from genome assembly GCA_041391505.1 of Rhodothermales bacterium. Taxonomy (NCBI): domain Bacteria; kingdom Pseudomonadati; phylum Rhodothermota; class Rhodothermia; order Rhodothermales; species Rhodothermales bacterium. Next base: position 6,662 of record JAWKNW010000007.1, on the reverse strand, counting down.
CGATTTCCCCCGCGCTTCAGCGCGGGGTACCGCCACCCCGCCGCCGCTCATGACCAACCTGCTCTTTATCGCCATGGAAAATCCGGAGTGATCGTTCATCTCGGAACTACCCATGCTGACCACATTCCCCCGCGCTTCAGCGCGGGGTACCGCCACCCCGCCGCTGCTCCTGAGCGACCTGCTCTTTATCGCCATGGAAAATCCGGAGTGATCACCTTTCGCCGGCTCTCCCCATGCTGACCACGTTCCGCCGTGCTTCAGCACGGGGAAAGCCGTACAACCGCCCCGGACCACTTTCCCGTACACGATGCGACAAGATTTTTGCTGACACCCCTGCTCCGGCTTGGTATATTGGGACGCTACCTCCCCGCCATCACGTCCCGCCGCCGCCATGCATCGCTCCCGTATTCTGTCCGGATTCCTCCTCTTCGCCGCCCTCGTACCGCTGGCGTGCCAGCCGCCTGCCCGCGAGCCGGTCGCCGAGCCCGACCTCCACACCTTCAGCCGCGCGCCCCTCGCCGAGACGCCGTATGCACTCCTCCCCATCGGCGCCGTCAAGCCGGAAGGCTGGCTGCTGGAGGAACTCCGCCGGCAGGCCAACGGCATGACGGGCCGGCTCGATGAATGGTACCCGACCGTCGGCGCCACGAACGGCTGGCTCGGTGGCGACGGCGACGTCTGGGAGCGCGGCCCGTACTGGCTCGACGGCCTCGTCCCGCTCGCCTATATCCTCGAAGACGTCCACCTCATCGAAAAGGCCCGCCCCTACATCGAGTGGACCCTCGCCAGCCAGCGGGAGGACGGGTTCTTCGGGCCGGCCCCCGAGGAAGCATCCACCGAAAACACCGCCCAGCAGCAACGCAAAAACGCGGCCGACTGGTGGCCGCGCATGGTGATGCTCAAGGTGCTCCAGCAATGGTACGAAGCCACCGGCGACGAACGCGTCCCGGCGTTCATGACGAACTACTTCCGCTACCAGCTCGCCCGGCTCGACGTCGAACCGCTCGGTCACTGGACCGGCTGGGCCACCGCGCGCGGCGGCGAGAACCAGGCGAGTATCCTCTGGCTCTACAACCTCACCGGCGAGCCCTTCCTGCTGGAGCTGGGCCAGAAGATCTTCGAGCAATCGAACGACTGGACGGGCGACTTCGAGAAGGGCAAGGTATCCACGGACTACTGGTACACGCACGTCGTCAACGTGGCGATGGGCATCAAGCAGCCGGCGATCGAATACCTCCAGACGGGCGATATACGCTACCTGAACGCTGTTCGAACCGGACTCGCCGGCCTGATGGAGAAACACGGCCAGGCCTCTGGCATGTTCTCGGGCGACGAACTCATCCACGGGACCGAACCCACCCGAGGGACGGAGCTGTGCGCGGTGGTCGAGCTCATGTTCAGCCTCGAAACGCTGATGGCGATCACGGGCGACGTCGACTACATCGACCGGCTCGAAAAGATCGCCTACAACGCGCTGCCCACCCAGGTGAACGACGACCACACCGGCCGGCAGTATTTCCAGCAGGTCAACCAGGTGCGCGTCAGCTTCGGGGATCACCAGCTCTTCTACGACGGCTACCAGGACGCCCTCTGCTACGGGCTCCTCACGGGCTACCCGTGCTGCACGACGAATTATCACCAGGGCTGGCCCAAGTTCACGCGCAGCCTCTGGCTGGCGAGCCAGGATCGCGGCCTCGCGGCGCTCGTCTATGCGCCCAGCCACGTCACGGCCCGGGTCGGCGCCGACGGGCGGGAGGTGACGCTGCGCGAAGAAACCAACTATCCGTTCGAGGAGCAGGTGCGGTTCGTGGTCGAGACCGACGCCCCGACGACGTTCCCGCTCCATCTCCGGATACCGGCCTGGGCCGAGGGCGCGCGGCTGCGGATCAACAGCGCCGAGTGGGAGCCGCAGATACCCGGCCGGATCGTGACGGTCGACCGCGAGTGGCGCGACGGCGACGCCGTGACGCTCGAACTGCCGATGGCGGTGCGGATGAGCACCTGGTACGAACGCTCCGTCGCCGTCGAGCGCGGCCCGCTGCTGTACGCGCTGCCGGTCGACGAAAACAAGCGCCTCGTCGATGCCCCAAAGCCCGGCGCCGACGAGCATGCGCGTTGGGAGATGACGCCGACCGCCGCCTGGAACTACGGCCTCGTATTCGACCGGAGCGATCTCGCGGCCTCGTTCGAGGTGGTGACGACCGACATGCCGGCGTATCCGTGGACCGCCGACGCCGTGCCCGTCCGGATCAAGGCGAACGGTGTTCGAATCCCTGGATGGCACGAATACAACGGTTCCGCCGGCCGGACACCCCCCAGCCCGGTGCGCGTCGAGAACGGTGTCGCCGAGCCGATCACGCTGATCCCCTACGGCGCCTCGACCCTCCGCGTGGCCGCCTTTCCGGAAATCGCCCGCTAACCCGCTCACTCACTCGTGACCCGCATGATGGCCCGTAAGATGGCCCCGTTGGGAGTACGCTTCTGCGCACTCCTGCTCCTCCTTTCGGGCTGCGCCGCCCCCGAGCGTACCGCTCCGACCGGCGCGCCTCCGCGTCCCTTCGCCGGCGACCCCTGGCCCGATATCCGCCGCGACCGGATCCACCGCCTGCTCCCGGAGGCGATGGATCGCGCCGGCGTCGACGCCTGGATTGTGGTGTGCCGCGAGAACAACAACGACCCGATGGCGCGCCATGTCGGCTGCGAAAACGCCGGCGGCCAGGCGGGCTTCCTGTTTTTCCGGACGGCCGACGGCATCGCACCGATCGCCATCTCCCCGCAGGGTGAGTCCACGGCGCTGGCCGAGTTGAAGGAGCATGACGAGGTGCTGGTCATCGAGCGCGGCTCCGGGATCTGGGATCATACCCGCCGCCTGCTGGAGCGGTATGGATCCCGCGCCATCGCGGTCAATACGGGGGAAAGCCCGATCGCCGACGGGTTGTCCCACACCCAGTATCTGGCCATGGCGGAAGGACTCGGGCCGGCGTGGATGGCCCGGACGACCTCCGCCGAGCCGCTGATCGTGGAGTGGCTCTCGGTCAAAACGCCGGCGGAGATCGCCATCATGCGCCGCGCCGCCGAGCTGACCGCGCAGTGGCAACAGGATGCCTACCGGGCGGCCATCCCGGGCGTCACGACCGACAGGGATATCGCCGATATGCTTGAGGCGCGCATCGCCGAATACGGCGTCGGCGACGGCTGGGCCGCCGATCAGAATCCGGCCGTCAATTCGGGCATGGATCGCGGCCATTCGCATCCGACCGACCGGGTCATCCAGCCGGGAGATTTTATCCAGACGGATTTCGGCATCATGGTGCACGGCATGTGGGTGACGGACATCCAGCGGTTCGCCTACGTCCTCGCCCCCGGCGAGACCGAAGCGCCGCCGGAGGCCGTGGCCAGATGGGAGGCCGCGCGACGCGGGAGCCGCGCCGCCTTCGCGGCGATGAAGCCGGGCGCCATGGGATTCGAGGTCGATGCCGCGCAGCGCCGGGTGATGGACGAGGAGGGATCGCTTCCGGTCATGTGGAGCACGGGCCATCCGGTGGGCTACTGGGCGCACGACATGGGGCCGAGCCTCGGCGGAGGCCAGCCCGGCCGCACGCCGGCCGGCCGGCAACGCGCCGAACTGCGCCCGGGCATGACCTTCGCGTACGACGGGTTTTTCTCGTGGCCGCTGACGGACAGTACGACCAAAACGATCTCGGTAGAGGAAATGGTGGTGATTACGGAGACCGGGGCCGACTGGCTGACGCCGCCCCAGGAAACGCTGCTCCTCATACCTTCTCGCTAACCCGCACGCCGCCAACCCCATGCCCGAACCCTCGCCCGACGTCGACGCCTACATCGACCACGCCGCGCCCTTCGCGCAACCCATCCTCCGCCGGCTCCGCGCCATCTTTCATGAAGCCAGCCCGGTGCTCGAAGAGAGCCTCAAGTGGGGCGTCCCGAGTTTCGGGTACAAGGGCATCGTGGTCGGCATGTCGGCCTTTAAGGAACATGTGGGTTATGGATTCTGGAAATCCGCCATCATGAACGACCCGGCCGGCCTCTTCGGCGATGCGCCCCGCTCGTCGCCGATGTTCATCAAGCTGACGCACGTCGATGACGTGCCGCCCGCCGCCGTGTTGATCCCGTACGTCCGCGAGGCCATCGATTTGAACGAGCGCGGCGTGAAGGTGCCGAAGGCGCGGAAGCCGGAGCCGCCGGCCGTGCCGGCCGACCTCGCCGCGGCGCTCGATGCGGCGGCCGCGGCCCGTGCCAGATTCGATACCTTGAGCCCCAGCCTTCAACGCGAGTACATCGATTGGATCGACGAGGCGAAGCGCGAGGAGACGCGCGCGCGGCGGATCGCGAAGACGGTGGCCTCGGTGACCGAAGGAACATCGCGCACCGGGAAGCCCCTGTGACCGGCTAACAGATCCTTCGCGCACGGGCGCTATTCTCTTTCGCTGCAGGATCCCCGATCAAAGACACGGTTTTTCGGTAAACATCCTGCATCTTGTATCCTGCATCCATAGATCGCCTCGCTGCAGGATCCCCGATCAAAGACACGGTTTTTCGGTAAACATCCTGCATCTTGTATCCTGCATCCATAGATCGCCTCGCTAACGTGGCTAACGTCACCTCCTAAATCCCCCCGCAGCCATGATCCAGGAATACGCCCGGGCCGAATACGCCCTCCGCTACCTCGCCCGTGCCGACGGCATCCCGCACCGCACGGAAGGGGAATCGGTGCTGCTGTCGTTTATGCCGCCCCAGGCCATGCGCATTCTCGACCTGGGCGCCGGCGACGGGCGGCTGCTCCATCTCGTGCTGATGGACCGGCCGAATGCAGAGGGCATCGCGCTCGACGCCTCGCCCACCATGCTCGACGCCGCCCGGTCGCGCTTCGCGCGGCATGCCGGCGTCCAGGTGCTCCACCACGACCTCGACGAGCCGCTCCCCGACCTCGGCCGCTTCGATGCCATCGTCTCGGGCTTCGCCATCCACCATTGCACCGATGAACGGAAGGCGGCGATCTATGGGGAGATCTTCGATCGGCTGGAGCCCGGCGGGGTGTTCTGCAACCTCGAACACGTCGCCTCCGCCACGCCCGAGCTGCACGCGATCTTTCTGAACAACCTGGGCATCGGTCCGGACGACGAGGACCCGTCCAACAAGCTGGCTCCGCTGGGCACCCAGCTGGAGATGCTCGAAGCCGTCGGCTTTGCGCACGTCGACTGCTTCTGGAAATGGATGGAGCTGGCCCTGTTCGGTGGATGGAAGCCCCTGGAAGAATGAAGAAGCTGCGGCATATCCTCCCCCTCGTCCTGGCGATGACCGCGGCTGCATGCGGCGGGCCGGCCGGCCCGGATCCCGGCACGGCGTTCGTCAACCCGCTCCTGCCCGCCGGCGCCGACCCGTGGGTGATCCACCGCGACGGGTTTTACTACTACATGCACACCACCGGCCGCAACCTGACGCTGCGTAAAACACGCAAGATGTCCGAACTCGCGCAGGCCGACCCGGTCGTCGTCTGGTCGCCGCCGGAGACCGGGCCGTATTCGCATGGCATCTGGGCGCCCGAGCTGCACCATCTGGATGGCGCCTGGTACATCTACTTCGCCGCCGACGCCGGCCAGAACGCATCGCACCGCCTCTGGGTGCTCGAGAACCGGTCGCCGGACCCGACGACGGGCGAGTGGACGATGAAGGGGAAGCTCGCCGATCCGGCCGACCGCTGGGCGATCGACGGGACGGTGTTCGAACACGCCGGCCGCCGGTACCTGGCCTGGTCGGGTTGGGAAGGCGAGACGAACGGCGTCCAGCACCTCTATCTCGCTCCGATGGCCGACCCGTGGACCCTCGCCGGACCGCGTGTGCGCATCTCCACGCCCACGCTGCCGTGGGAGACGGTCGGCGACATCCCCAACCCGGGCGACGGGCCGGCGCACGTGGATGTCAATGAAGGGCCGCAGTTCCTGCGTCGCGGCGATCGTGTGTTCATCGTCTATTCGGCCAGCGGATGCTGGACCGACGCCTACACGCTCGGCCTCCTCTCGGCCGACGCCGGCAGCGACCTCCTCGACCCCGCGTCGTGGACGAAACATCCGGAGCCGGTTTTTGCCTCCGCGCCCGGGGCGCACGCCGCCGGCCATAACTCGTTCTTCACGTCGCCCGACGGCTCGGAGGACTGGATCCTCTACCACGCCAACCCAGAACCCGGTCAGGGCTGCGGCGGCCGAAGGTCGCCGCGGATGCAGCGGTTCGACTGGGACGCCGACGGCCTGCCGCGCCTGGGCGCCGCGCTGACGCCTGGAGACACGCTCGCCGGCCCGTCAGGCGAATGACCCGGTCAGTCCGGCACGTGCACCAGCTTGCGCGTGTACTGCCGGCCGGCCGCGCGGAGGTGCAGGACGTACACGCCCCCCGCCAGCCCCGAGGCGTCGACACGCAGTTCGTAGATACGCCCCGGCGTGGCGCGCTCCTCGAAGAGTCGCATCACCGATTGCCCCAGCATGTTGTACAGCGTCAGCGCGACGGGTCCTTCGGCGTCGACCGCAAAACGAACGGTCGTTTCGTTTGCGAACGGATTGGGGAAGGGTGCTTCGAGGCCGGCCTCGGGGACCGGGGCTTCTTCGCTGACGGTTACACCGGTGGCGGGATAAAGCCGGTCCGACGGG